>CAYNLG010000006.1:64642-79620 GCA_964397995.1 uncultured Anaerolineales bacterium | reverse complement strand
AAAGAAGGCCAATTTCAGGGCGTTCGGGCGATACTATAGGATACAAACCGACACTATAGTGTGCGCTCCGCGCCCCGGGTTCCCCTGCCGCGCGGGCATCGCCCGGCGCCTCGGCCTGGGGGCGTCGCCCGCCTTAGTTCGCCATGTCAGGGAGATGTTGTGTATCTATAGGGGGTGCCTTCCTTGCGCCGGCACCGCGGCCGTGGCGAGGGGGGGCGGCCGGCGGCCGCGGCCCGCCGGGCCGGGTCCGGGCGGGGGCGTTCCCGCCGTTTTGCGCTTGACGTACCCCCCGGGCGCGACGATACTATCGGCATCATGCAACCGCGCAGCGAGACCCCGGCCCTGGACCTTAGGAGCTGAACCCCGGGGCCCCCTGCGCGCACAAGCGGAACCGAAACGGCCCCGGAACCCCCGTCCGGGGCCTTTTTCATGCCCCCGGGCGGTCGGCCACGGCGAACAGGCCATTGCAGCCACGGGGGCTGCATGGTACATAGACGTGCTTGGAAGGGAGTTTGGCCATGGCCCGCACGAAGCAGGCCCGCGTCCTGGTCTTCGACACCACCCTGCGCGACGGGGAACAGTCCCCCGGCGCCAGCATGAACCTGCGCGAAAAGCTGGAGGTGGCCCGGGCCCTCGAACTCCTTGGCGTGGACATTATCGAAGCGGGATTCCCCGTCACGAGTGTCGATGATTTCGAGGCCGTCCAGGCCGTCAGCCGCGAGGTGGTCGAGCCGGTCGTCGCGGGCCTGGCGCGCTGCGTCGAGAAGGATATCGACCGGGCGGCCGAGGCCGTGGAACCGGCCAAGAAACCCCGAATTCACGTGTTTCTGGCCACCAGCCGGATCCACCGCGAGCACAAGCTGCGGAAGGCACGGAGCGAAATCCTGCGCCTGGCGGTGGCCGGCGTCGCACGCGCCAAGGGCGCCGTCGACGACGTCCAGTTCTCCCCCGAGGATGCCGCGCGCACCGAGCCGGACTTCCTCGCCGAGGTGGTCGAGGCGGTCATCGACGCCGGGGCGACGACCGTCAACATCCCGGACACGGTCGGATGGTCGACGCCGCCGGAGTTCCGCGACGTCGTCGCCGGCCTGTTCGAGAGCGTCCCGAACATCGGCAAGGCCGTCATCGCGGTCCATTGCCACAACGACCTGGGTATGGCCGTGGCGAACTCGCTGCAGGCCGTCCGGGCCGGCGCACGCCAGGTCGAGTGCACGATCAACGGCTTGGGCGAGCGGGCAGGGAACGCTGCCCTGGAAGAGATTGTGATGAGTCTAAAAACGCGCCCGGAGGCCTTCGGCGGGTGCTGGACGGCCGTTCGGAGCGAGCGGCTGCTCCACACGAGCCGCCTGGTGAGCCGCGTCACCGGCCTCGTCGTGCCGCGCAACAAGGCCGTCGTGGGCGAGAACGCCTTCGCCCACGAGTCGGGCATCCACGCCGACGGGGTGCTGAAGGAACGGACCACCTACGAGATCATGGACCCGGCGTCGGTGGGGCTGCAGAGCGGCCGCCTGGTGCTGGGCAAGCACAGCGGGCGGCACCAGTTCCGCAGCCGCCTGAAGGAGTTGGGCTACCGCCTGAAGGACGCCGAGATCGACCGCCTCTTCTTCGGCCCGTTCAAGGAACTGGCGGACCGGAAGAAAGAGGTCTTCGACGCCGACCTGGAGGCCCTCGTCGAGAGCGAACTGGACGTCGGCCAGCAGGTGTGGAAGCTGATGCGGATCCAGGCGGCCACGGGCACCGGCGGCATGCCGGCGGCCACGGTGGAACTGGTGCGCCACGACGGCGATGAGCCTGTCCGCGACGCCGCCACCGGTGACGGCGCCGTCGACGCCATCTTCCGGGCGATGGAGCGGATCACGGGCGTCTCGCTCAAGCTGACCGATTACACGCTCCGCAGCGTGACGGGCGGCAAGGAGGCCCAGGGCGAGGTCCACATCGAGGTCCAGCACGAGACGGGCCCGGTGACGGCGCGGGGCCTGTCGACGGACATCCTGGAGGCCTCGGCGCGGGCGTATCTGAACGCGATCAACCGTGTCCTGGGTCGAAGGCAGCGGCCGGGGTCCGCAGGCCAGGGCCAGGCCCCCGCCGCGCCGAACAGGGGCGCGACGCCTCGCCGCAAGAAGGCCGCCAAAACGGCCACAAAGGCCAAGAAACGGAAGAAATCGTCGTAGCCGCATCACCCACTAGAAAGCGAGCAACCGATGGCTGAACCGACCGTCAAGAAGGCCGTCCTCGCCTACTCGGGAGGCCTCGATACCAGTGTCATCCTCCCGTGGCTGCGGGAGACCTACGGCTGCGAGGTGGTCGCCTACGTGGCCGACCTGGGCCAGGGGCCCGGCGAGCTCGACGGCATCGTCGAGAAGGCGGAAGCGTCCGGCGCGTCCGAGTGCGTCGTCGAGGACCTGCGCGAAGAGTTCGCCGCCGAGTACCTCTGGCCGATGGTCCGCGCGGGCGCCGTCTACGAGGGCAAGTACCTGCTCGGGACGAGCATCGCGCGGCCGCTGATCGCCAAGAAGCAGGTCGAGGCCGCCCGGGCGACCGGGGCCGACGCCGTCGCCCACGGCGCCACCGGCAAGGGCAACGATCAGGTCCGCTTCGAGCTCACGTACATGGCCCTGGCGCCCGAGATGAAGGTGCTGGTGCCGTGGCGCGACCCGCGGTGGACCCTGACGAGCCGCGAGGCCGCCGTCGAGTATGCCGAGGCCCACGGCATCCCGATCGCCCAGACCAAGAAGAGCATCTACTCGCGGGACCGGAACCTGTGGCACATCAGCCACGAGGGGGCCGAGCTCGAGAGCCCGGCCAACGCCCCGAGCGATGGCGTGTTCGTGATGAGCCGCCCCATCGCCCAGACGCCCGACGAGCCCGACCTGGTCGAGTTGGCCTTCGAGCAGGGCGTCCCGGTGGCCCTGAATGGCAAGGCCCTCTCCCCCGCGGCGCTCATCGAGCAACTGAACGAACTGGGCGGCAAGCACGGCGTCGGCCAGATCGACCTGGCCGAGAACCGCCTCGTGGGCATCAAGTCGCGCGGCGTCTACGAGACGCCCGGCGGGACGATCCTCTATGCCGCCCACGCGGCCCTGGAAGCCCTGTGCCTGGATCGCGACACGCTGCACTACAAGGAGCAGGTCGCCCTGCGGTACGCCGAGCTGGTCTACTACGGGCAGTGGTTCTCGATGCTGCGGGAGGCCCTCGACGCCTTCGTCGCCAAGACCCAGGAGACGGTCTCCGGGACGGCGCGCCTGAAGCTCTTCAAGGGCCACGCCCTGCTGGCGGGAGCCGAGTCGCCGCACAGCCTGTACTCGGAGGACTTGGCGAGCTTCGTGATGGGCGAGTCGTACGACCCGACCGACGCGACCGGGTTCATCCACCTGTTCGGCCTGCCCATGAAGGTCCAGGGCATGGTCCGCCGCAAGCAGCCGTAACTGACGAGGCGGGGGCCGGGGGCGCGTGTCCCCGGCCCGGCCTCCCGGGCGAGCCACTCCATATCGGGGGGGCGGACCATGGCGAACCTATCGGTGGTGGGGTGGCTGACACTCGCGGCTCTGGCGTTCGCTGACGGATGCGCGATGTTGGAAGGGGTGCGCGCGGACCGGGCATCGCCCGAGGCGCGGCTCATCCGGCGGCGTTTCGAGGAGGCCCTGACCATCGCCGAGACGGACGCCGTCGGCGAGACCTTCGCCCGGGGCACCTGGCGCCACAGAGGCTGCGCCATGCCGTACCGGCTCTTTACGCCGCCCGGGGCCGCCGAAGGCGAGCCCCTGCCGCTGGTGCTCTTCCCGCACGGCCGGGGGGCGCTGGGGACGGATAACGAGAAGAACCTGAGCTTTCGGGCCGCGCCACCTGGCCGGCCGGCACGTCCAGTCGCGTTACCCGTCCTTCAGGGCTGTCTGCGCCGAAGCCTTCTCAGGCGTTTCCCTTACGGCATCATCTGCGCGGAAGAGGGTGATGGAGTCTGGGTTTTGGCCGTCATGCACCTGCACCGCAAGCCCGGCTATTGGCGCGATCGCGTGTGAGACGTTTGCGAAGGGAGGGACGTCGCTTCATGAACCTCGTCCTCATCGGCTACCGCTGCACGGGCAAGACCACCGTGGGCAAACGGCTCGCCGAGGCCCTCGAGTGGCCGCTCGTCGATACCGACACGCTCATCCAGGAGCGGGCGGCCAAGACCATCAGGGAAATCGTCGCCGAGGGCGGGTGGCCGGCGTTCCGCTCCCTGGAGCGCGAGGTTTGCGCCAACGTGGCCGCCGGCGACGAGCAGGTCATCTCCGCGGGCGGCGGGGCGGTGCTCGACGAGGCCAACCGCGAGGCCCTGCGTGCGGGGGGCAAGGTGGTGCTCCTTACGGCCGACGCCGAGACCCTCTGGGCCCGCATGAAGGCGGATGTCAAGACCGACGCCGAGCGGCCGGACCTGACGGACGAGGGCGGCATCGCGGAGGTCGAGCGGCTGCTCGCGGAGCGGGCCGCCACCTACGAGGCCGCCTGCCACTACCGCATCCCGACCGACCGGTTCGGCCCGGAGGAGACGGCCGTGCGGATCCTGGCGTGGCTGAAGGCGACGGGGGAGTTGTAGGGCCGTTTCAGCCGCCTTGGCGGAGCCTCGCCGCCCCTTCGCGGAACGCCGCCATGGCCGGTTTCGGCCGGTACGCGCTGTCCGTGAGGCCCCAGGCGGTCTCCATGGGGCAGCCCTCCCGGCCGCACTGCCAGCACCGTTCCTGGTCCTCCCAGCGATAGAAGCAGATGCCGAGGAGGTGGTCGCGGACGACGGCGAACGCTTCGAGGGCCTCGCGGACGAAGGCGGCCTGTCCCTCGGGCGTGTGGCCGGGGCCCCAGGTGTATTTCCACTTGCCCACGGTGCAGGGCGGGACGCCGGTCGGGATTTCGCCGGGGGTCGCCAGTTCCCCTTTGGAGGCGAAGCCCCACTCGTTGACGAAGACGGGCCGTCCGGACAGAGCGGCCAGGCCCGCGACGCGCCCGGCCCAGTCCTGCGGCCCGCCGGGGGCCCAGGTACCGTAGTAGCCGTCGGTGCCGCAGTAGTCGAGGAGGCCCTCGCCGCTGACGTAGAGCCGCCTGTAAAGGGCGTCGGCCCGGTCGCCGCCGGCGGGGTTGTGGCCCACCAGGGCGCTCGGCCGCCCGGCCTTGAGGCCCCGCGCCGCCGCCTCCACCAAGCTGGCCGCCTGCTCGACACTCAGAGGCCCCGCGAAGAGCTCAATGTCGAGCTCATTGGCGATCTGCCACAGGCCGACGTTATCGCCCACATCCTCGGCCAGGAAGCGGCACATGTGCCCGTACGTCTCGGCCCACTCGTCCGAGCCGACGGGGCCGAACCAGGCGGGCAGGCGCGACGTCCACCGGAGGTGGAGCGAGCCGTCCGCGTCCCTGACGTACCGGCTGCCGCCCGGGAGCGGCGTGATCGCGATGACCTTCAGGCCGCACTCCCGCCAGGCCTCCAGCCGGTCTTTGCGCTGCAGGTAGGCCTTGCTGGGGACCGTGCGGCTCGCATCCGCCCACGGCACGGCCAGGCCCGCCCGAACCCAGCCGACCCCGGCACCCTTCATCAGATCGGGGTCCGCCGTGGGGTAGGCGCTCGTCCCGATGACCATCTCGTCCATGCGGATGCACCTCTCTGTCGGCACCGGCCGGGGTCTCCGGGCGTTTTGGCGGGCCCGGCCGCTACTCGCGCTGCTCGACCCACACGGCCGCCATCAGCACGCGGTACCCGTTCTCCGTGCCCGTGTCCTTGGGGCAGGCGAACGCCAGGACCATTTCGTTGAAGGCCTCGGGCAGGGGGATGGTCTGGATGACGGGGTCGCCCGGGTCGCTCGCGGGGAGGGGCACCTCGGTGATGGGCGTCCACAAGCGCCGGGGGGCCTCGGTCGCCCCCTCGGCGGGGCTGGGCTCGTGGTAGCGGCCGATCTCGACGACGCCCTCGCCGGGGGCGGCGCCGCTCGTCACGACCTGGAGCAGCGCGGGGCCGTCGACACCCCGCGTGGTCACGTCCCCGCGCCATAGGACCCGCTTGCGGACCGACTGGCCGGGCTCAATGTCCGCCAGGTGGATCGGCACGAAATGCTGGGTCAGGCGGCGAGTCGTCTCGGGCGCGTCGGCCTCGAAGACGAACCGGACGGCCTCGTACGGGGCGAGCGTCAGCGGCGTGCCCGTGGGCGGCGCCTCGACGGGCACGAGCTGTGTGCCTTCGCTCTCGTTGAAGGCGACGCGGACGCCGTCGGTGAGCTCCGCCCGGGCCGCGCTCAGGATCACCTCCTTCGGCTTCCGCGAGTCGTTGAAGGCCAGCAAGACCCCGCGTCCCTCCTTCCAGCAGGCGATGGCCGGGACGTCCGGGTGGCTGCTCGTCACGAGCAGGATCTTTCCGGCGACGGGGGCGAGGAGCTCGAAACAGTGCCGCTCGCCCTTCTTGCGGAATGTGCCGCTCCAGAGGGCGTGCACCGCCCGGCCGCGCGCTTTGTCCGGGCAGTGGGCGATCATGGCCATGATGTCGCGGAGGTTGTAGCGAAAGCGGATGAGGTCGTCGGCATGCGGCGACCACGGGGCGGGGAGGCCCTCGTCCCCCATGGTGGGCGTGTCCACCAGGTCATTGCACTCGGTGTTGAAGATGGGAATCCGCCGCCCGTGTTTCGCGTCGCAGTAGGCCGTCACGACCTCGTAGCTGGCGGCGTACGACTCGGGCTTGCCGCCGTAGTGGTGCTCGGTGAGGAAATCAATCTTCTCCGGGCACGCGTCGATGAAGTGCCGCACGTAGTCCCAGAAGACGCTGTAAGCGTCGCCGCTGAAGGGCGGGCAGCTCATGCCGCCTATCTCGACATGCGGGTTGACGGCCTTGGCGGCGTCGCGGGTGGCCACGAAGCACTTGGCGTACCACTCCGCCCCCAGTTTGCCCGGGATGTACCCGTGCTGGGACGGGTCCTTGAGGGCCGGGTCGTAGGCGTTGATGTGGCGGCCCCACATGAAGGGCTCGTTCCAGAACTCGACGCGGCGGAGGGGGTTCTCGGCGTCTCCCGGCGTCCAGGCCGATTCGCCCAGGGCCTTCCCCCACGCCCGGACGCCTGGCAGGATGTCCTGGCCCCCCATCCATGGGGCGCGGCCCCAGAGGTTGCCCCAGGTGTAGCAGATGACCGACTGGTCATCGAGGCCGAGGTGGCGGAGCGACTTGGCCTGCGGCACGCCGACCCGCTTGGTGGGGGTGAACGAGGTGTGCTGCAGCGGCCGCGCGTGCCGGATGTTCAGGTCCGCGAAGTACGCCTCCGACTGCGCCTCGGGCTTGACGTCGCCGACCATGTGGACGCCCATCAGCTCGACGGGCACCTCGTCGGTGCCGTTGCGGCTGACGACGGTGTGCGGCTGGACGTCGACGAGCACGGGCCCGGCGTCCGGCGCCCCGTAGCCGCCCTCGGTCCACCGCACGAGTTCGATCGACTCGACGGTGAAGCGGACGGTGCCCACGCCGAACGGGTTGTGGGCGCCGATGGCAAGCTGCGCGATGGCGTCGGCGTCGAAGGCCATGTTCGGGTCGAACGCGCCCCGGCCGATGACGAACCCGGCCCCCACAAGCCGGTCAAAGGGCAGAAACCACGTGTTCCACTTCTGCGTGAGCGGGCATGCCTCGTCCGAGTAGAACCACGCCCCTGTGCCTTCTTTCAGGCCCACGGCGACGGAGGCGTCGGCCCGCGGCTCGTCGGTCGTGACGACCAGGCGCAGGCCGTCAAAGCCGCTCGCGTCCACGGGCTCCGGAAAGCGATACATCGCGAAGCCGCCGGCCTCGGCGGCCACGCGCCGCTCCGGCAGGTCGGCCGTGAAGCGGAGGCCCCCCTCGGCCTCCGCGACCGCGATCTTCGTCCATGGCACGAACTTGCCCGTGATCGGCCGCGGCTTGAGGTTCAGCTCCGCCTCGCCGGTGAACGTCTCGCCGGCCGCCTCGTACGTGAACGTGCCGTAGTAGTTGAACCCGAAGACCGTTGGCATCCACCAGGGCGGCAGGCCGGTGGGGCGCGGCGTCTCGGGAACCGGGTTCAGGGGCAGACGGACGCGGACCTCGCCCTCCTGGGGCACAAGGTCCCAGGCCTTCGCGGGCACGTACTTCCGCGCATCGGCGTTGACGAGCTCCTTGAAGGGCTTCGGGAACCGCCAGGCCAGCGTCCCCTCCAGGCCGCCGTCCTCGGTCCACGTCAGGCCCGTGCCGAGGGCCTCGCCGCGGATGCGGATGTTCGAGAACCGGGGCGGGCGCGGCCAATGGTAGTCGTAAACGTTGGCCGTGAACCCCTCCGCCGACGGCTTCCACGCCCCGTCCACGTACGCCAACTCAAACCGGAACTTCAGGGCGATGCTGCCCTGGAGACGGGGGACCACCTCCATCGAAACAACGATGTCCTTGTCCGGGTAGGTGTCGGTGTACGCCCGGCTGAGGTCGACGAGGAGACAGCTCGCCCGGTGCGGTCCGCCCCACGGGTTGGCGTCGGCGGCGCGCAGGGCCAAGGGGGCGGCGAGCAGGGCGACGAGGGCAAGGCACGTGGCACGCATGGCATCCTCCGCGTCGAAGTGGACCGCGGGTCAGCCTATCAGCCGGCCGGCGCCGGCGCAAGGGAATTCGGCAGTGGCGCCGTCACGACCCGGCCGCGAAGACCGCCGAGGGCCGGAATGGCGCCCCCGGCTCGCCGATCGCGTAAAGGGCGTCGAACGTCCGGATGAACAGGCGGTTGCCGCTCGCGAAGGGCAGCGACCGGCCGGCGTTCCAGACGTACCACGTGCCGGTCTCGCCGCATTTGGCGACGCTGGTGATCTGCTCCAGCTTCTCCTTCGTGGGCTCGGGCGGGAACGCGTCGAGCTGGTTCGTCGCCAGGACCTTGGCCGCCGCGGCGTCCACCACGGGGTACGTGCCGTCGTGCCGCTGACCGATGAGCTTGCCGTCGACGAGGATCCAGCCCTGGTCGCTGCGCGGCGGGCGATGGCGGCCCGCGGAGATGACCTTGCCGGTGGCGGCGTCGAGGACGACGGTGCCCTTGTAGATGCGGCCATCGTGGTAGAGCGGGGCGTCCTCGCCCTTGACCTGCGCCTTCCAGAGGAGCGCCGGCTCCATGCGGTCACGGCCGGCGGGCGCGAAGCGGATGGCCACCATGTAGCCCTTGAGCTCCTCCTCCCGGGCGAACAGGCGGTCGTCCGGGCAGTTGTACTGGCCGCCCGACCGGCCGTTGACGCCGAAGAGCGTGTCCTTGCCGTCGGAGACGAACCCGGCCCCGCCGGCGAACAGGCCGATCTTCTCGGCCAGCACCTTCCCGTCCTCCAGCCGCACCACCACGCCCGCGGGGCTGGCCACCGCCCGGACGTCGCCGATCCGCAGGGGGCGCGGCGTGCCGCACATGTACAGCTGGTGGCCGGTCGCGACATCCCAGACGACCTGGCCTGTGGCGGGGTCGATGGCCCGGAGGCGCCTGTTGCCCTCGACGATAAGGCGGCCGCCCGCAAGCACCGGCGAGTGGACGAAGCGGGCCACCTCGTGGTAGGCAAGCGGGTCGTCGCGGAACCAGCGGATCCACTTCCGGTTCCCCTCCAGGTCGTAGCAGGCGACCGTGTTGAAGGCCGTCACGACGTAGACGTGCCGCCCGTCGGAGGCCGGCGTCGGGAACGTCGTTCCGATGGGCAGCAGCCCCCAGGTCGGCTTGACCCAGTTGTAGGTCTTCCGGAACGTGTCTATCCAGCGGCTTTCGTCCCGGACGAAGCTGGGATGGCCGAAACCGATCTTTGCGATGCCCGCGGCCCGCATCCGCTCCTGGACAACGGCCTTGGCGGCGTCGTCCTTGGCGGCGGCCATCTCGCACGCGAACCGCATCCCCGTCCGGTACTTCTCGAACCACCGGGCTCGCGTCGCCTTGGCCTGCTTCTGCTCCTCGGGAGGCAACAGGTCGAAATGGTCGACATCGCGCTGCCAGAGGGGCTTGCCGCTGTCGGCATCCACGCACACGAGCAGCGGTGCGTCGCTCGTCCAGCCGGGCTCGCACAGGACGAAGACGCGGCGGCCGACGCAGATAGGCGAACCGTTGCCCGCGTGGGGCAAAGCAGTCTTCCAGACGACGTTCCTGCTCTCGCCCCACTCGGCGGGAACCTTGCAGTCGGCCGGAAAGACGCCCGACCCGTCGCCGCGCCAGCCGATCATAGCCGCCTCGGGGCCGACGTCGGCGGCACCGGCCGCCATCGTGACAAGAAGCGCGACCGCCAAGGCCGCGCCCGCTCGCTTCACCAAGTCCGTCAAGGGAAGGGCCTCCTGCCTGTCCGCCCAAGGGTATGCCGCTTGAACCCCCCGCGTCCAACCCGGTTCCGCCGCCGTCATCGCCTTGCGGCCGGGTCGCGGCTGGGGTACGCTCGCGTCCGCACGAGGCGGGTAGCGACGAGGAGGCGGCCATGCGGACGGCGGCACTGGTTCTGGCGATGGCGGGGGGGCTCCTGCTGACCCGGGCGGCCCCGGGCGCGCGCGGCCAGGAGTGGGCGCCGGAGATCCTCGACGGCAAGAGCGACCTCTACCTGCCCGACTGGTCCTACGCCGGGTACCGCTGGGGCGAGGGGCCCCTTCCCGAGACGCCCGTGGGCGCGGTCTTGGACGTGACCCGCTTCGGCGCCCACCCGGACGACGAGGCCGACGACACCGCGGCGATCAGGAAGGCCTTGGCGGCCGCCCACGCCCTCGAGGGCCCGGTCGTCGTCCGCTTCGCGCCCGGGCGGTATATCGTTCGCGAGATTCTATGGATCCGGCGCGGCCACCTGGCCCTCGTCGGGGCCGGCTCGGGCGAGGGTGGCACGGTCCTCGCCATGCCCCGGCCCATGGCGGAGATGCAGCTCCCGCCCGAGTTCGAGAAGACCCGCCAGTACCTCGTCAAGAACAACAAGCGGGTCCGCGGTAAGCTCTTCAGCCTCTTTTCCTGGAGCGGCGGCATCCTCTGGACCCAACTGCCCGAGCGGCACACGCGGCACCTGGGGGCGGCCGTAGGCGGCACGCGCGGCGGGCACGTTGTGACGCTCGGGACGCCCGTGCGCATCGAGCCCGGCACCATCGTCCGCCTGACGTGGAAGAACCCCGACGGGCCCGACGGATCGCTTCTGACGCACGTTTTCGGCGGCCATGCCCTCGAGGTCGGCCAGCGCCTCTACGAAAATCCTGACCGTAAGCTCATCGGCCAGGAACTGACCGTCGTCGCGGTGCGCGGCCGCGAGGTCGTCGTCAAGGAGCCGCTCATGCACGACGTGCGGCCCGCGTGGCAATGCGGCCTGGAGACCCGCGACTGGCTCCGCGAAGTCGGCCTCCAGGGCTTCCGTGTCGAGTTCCCTGACACCGAATACGCCGGCCACCATACCGAGGCCGGGTACAACGCCATCTACCTCCAGGACCTGGCCCACGGCTGGGTGCGGGACGTCGCGATCCACAACGCCGACAGCGGCATCCTCTCGGACGGGTGCGTGAACGTGACGGTCGCCGGCGTCCGCTGCACCGGCCGCGCGGCCCACTACTGTGTCCTTGTGGGAAACTGTCGCCGCGTCCTTGTCCGCAACTTCGATTTCCAGGCCCCGGCCCTGCATTGCCCGAGCTTCAACACGGGGGCCCAGCGGTGCGTCTTCACCCACGGCCGCGTCCACGAGGCCCGCCTCGACCAGCACTGCGGCCTGAACCACCAGAACCTGTTCGACGACCTGCAGGTGACGTGCGGCCGGGCCCGCGACCTTTTCCGCCACGGCGGGGCGGGGTACTGGAAACCCACCGCGGGGGCGTTCAACACCTTCTGGAACGTGTGTGTGACGCTGGGCGAGGGCGGCAAGACGGGCCTCAAGGACGCCCCGGCTGCCCGGATCGTCGGCCTGGTGACCGACCCGCCAATCGAGCTTGATTACGGTCCTGGTGCGTACATCGAGGGCCTGAACAGGCCGGGCCTCGCGGTGCCGTCGCTGTACGAGTACCAGCTCAAGGCGCGGCTGAAGGGCGGCCGCTGAGGCCCGGGTACCCCGCGGCTACCAGAGTATCTTCAGCGCGATGCCGAACTCGTGGCTGCGGCTGGCGCCGGCCCAGTCGGTGGCGTAGTGGGCCGAGAGGTGCTTGCCTTCGCCGAGGTCCACGCCAAGCGAGACGTCCAGGTTCAGGGCATCCTCCTCGCGGTCACCGCGCCGGATCGCAAAGCCTGTCGGCGCGTCGATGAACCGGGCCGCGAGGTCGTCGCTGTCGTTGGCCAGGAAGTCATGGCGCCACCCGGCCGCCACCTCCGCTGTTGCGGGCAACGGGCCCGCGATCGTCTTGGCGAACCGCATGCCCAACAGCATTGGCAGGCCGTGGGTGGTCTGGCTGTCGAGGGCCAGGGAGGCCGCGCCCGCGCCGTGTTCTTCGTGGCTCTCCTGGTGGTAGCAGCGATAGGCCACCGAGAGGAACGGGGTGACCGCCAAGTCGCCGACGCGGACGAGGTCGTAGCCTGTCTCGGCCTGGGCCGTGACATCGTGGCCGTCCCAGTCGCTCTCGGCCGTGTAGAAGAGCGTACCGACGCGGATCGGCCGGTCCGCCTCGTGCTGGTGGAAACCGTAGCTGACCATGCCGTCCAGGTACCAGCCGGGCGCCGGGCGGTGACCGGCGTAGGCCCCGACGCGGTAGGAGTCGATCGAGGCACTGCCGCCGAGGCCCTGGTAGTTGACGTCGGTGTCTCCGTACTGGAACAGGCCGCCGATGAGCAGGGACTCGGTGACTTGGCGGTCGACGCCGATCTGGACGCCGGTCATGCAGGCCCGGTATCCGGTGCGGTCGCCGTCGTCCTCTTCCTCCAGGCGCAGGCCGAAGGGGAAGGCATAACCGCCGATGCCCCGGCGGCCGCGCGGCAGCGGCATCAGGTCGGGGGCGTCGTCGCCGCCCTCGGCCTCCGCCTGAGCGGTCGGCTCGGGCGCCGGCGCGGCCGGGTCGGTTGCCGGCGGGAACTCGAACTCGTTGTCAGCCGGTGCCGGCATGAGCGCGGCCGTGAGGGACGGCCCACCGCCGCGCACGGACGCCATGTACCGCCGGTGGACGTCGACAAAGGCGTCGGTCGTCCGCCGGTGGACGCGGTCCAGCACGTCGTACGGTTCGGGGCTAAGGTACTCCAGGGCGCTGGCGAACGCGCGGCCGAAGCCGAGGGAATCGAGTTCGGCCAGGAGGGTCTCGGCGCGCGCGTCGTCGGCCTGGCGCGTGGCGGCCGCCAAGGCGTCCAGGCCCAGGGCCACCTGGGTCGGGTTGCCCGGACCGGCGCCCAGCGTGTAGCTGTAGCGGTTGGCGGTGAGTTGGTAGGTGTTGCCGACGATGGCTCCCGTGAAGAAGTGGAAGGGGAGGTCGTCGGTCAGGATGGTCCCGTTGTCGACGACGCCGGTTCCGGTGGTGATGGCGGTGAAGGTGTCGCCCTGGGCCACGTACCCCTTGGCCAGCGAGTCGACGTCGATGATGTTGTTCACCTGGAGGGTCGCGCCGCCGGTGACGCGGACCTGGTCATAGTGGGTGCCGGGCGTGGCCGGGAAGGCCGCCAGGCTGGGGTCGATCTCGATGGTGAGGGTCGCGCCGGTGGCGTTGGTGAAATTGCCGACGACGTCGATGAAGCCGGGGCTGTTGCCGGGGTTGAGGACGGCGCCGGGGGCGTTCAGGAGGTCGCCGCCGACGGTGCCGCTGCCCATCATGAGGGCCCGGTTGGTGACGTTGCCGCCGGTGGCGCCGTTGAAGAGGAGGAGGCCGGCGTTGTTGTTGAGAAGTCCGGTGTAGGTGCCGCTGCTGTCGCCGGTGACGGTCCAGAGGCCGGCCCCGGTGCGGGTGAGGGTGCCGGCGCCGGAGAAGGTGCCTTGCCATGTGGGGTTCTGGCCGTTGGTGTCGACGGTGCCGCCGCCGGCGCCGACGGCCAGGTTGCGGTTGGTGTCGGCGAAGTCGGCGCTGTACTGGAGGGTGCCGCCGTTGAGGAGGATGCCGCCGCCGGCGGCGCCGAGGTTCGTGTCGGCGCCGGCCTGGACGGTGCCGCCGGTGACGTTCAGGCCGCCCGTGAAGGTGTTGGCCGCGCCGAGCGTCAACACCCCGTTGCCGGTCTTGGTCAGTTGCCCGATGCCGCCGATGATGCCCTGCCAGGCGGCGTCGTGACCGGCGGTGTCCATCGTGCCGCCGCCACCGAGAAGGGTGACGGGCCGCGTGGTGTCGGTGAAGCCCGCGTTGTATTGGAGGGTGCCGCCGTCGAACGTCATGGTGCCGCCGCCGGTGCCGAGGTTGCCGTCGGCCCCGCCGATAACCATGCCGCCGAGGATGAACAGGCCGCCGGTGAAGGTCTGGTTGCCCGTGAGGGTGAGGGTGGCGTCGCCCTTCTTGGTGACGGCCCCGTCGCCGCTGATCTCGCCGGAGAAGTAGGCGTCCTGGGTCACGGCCAGGTCGAAGTCCTGGGTGGCCAGGAGATCGTTGTCGAAGTCGGGGTCGCCGGCGGCGTTGAAGGCAAGGTGGCCGCCATTCATGTTGAGGGTGCCGGTGCCGGCGGCTTCCTGGTGCGTCAGTTCCAGTTCCCCGCCGGTCACTTCGATGCCGCCGGTGAAGCCGCTGTTGTCGGCGCTGACGATCAGTTCGCCCGCGCCGGCCTTGGTGACGGCCCCGGCGCCGCTGACGGTGCCGGGGAGCGTCGCGTTCTGACTGACGGTCAGGGTGAAGGCCTGGGTGGCGGCCACGTCGTTGTCGAAGTCCGGGCCGCCCGCCGTGTCGAGTTCGAGGTGGCCTCCGTTCATGTCGAGCGTGCCGGTGCCGGCGGCGTTGGCATGACCGAGCTCCAGCGTGCCCGCGGCGACGGTCGTGCCTCCGGTGAAACTGCTGTTGCCCGTCAAGGTCACTTTGCCGGTGCCCTGTTTGACGAGGGCCCCGGCGCCGCTCATCGCGCCGCTGTAGGTTCCGTCGCCGGCCTGGTCCAACCGGACAGTGGCGTTGTTGGTGATGGCGCCCTGGAGGCTGGTCGTGG
>CAYNLG010000006.1:33175-64542 GCA_964397995.1 uncultured Anaerolineales bacterium | reverse complement strand
TGAGCGTGCCGCCGCTGACGGTGGTACCGCCGGTGTAGGTGTTGGCGCCGCTGAGCGTCACGGTGCCGGCGCCCTGCTTGACGAGGGCCCCGGAACCGCTCATCGCGCCGCTGTAGGTTCCGTCGCCGGCTTGGTCCAACCGGACAGTGGCGTTGTTGGTGATGGCGCCCTGGAGGCTGGTCGTGGTGCCGATGAGCGTGCCGCCGCTGACGGTGGTACCGCCGGTGTAGGTGTTGGCGCCGCTGAGGCGGAGGGTGCCGCCGCCGCTGACGACAAGTCCGGAGGACCCGTATAGAACGCCGGTGATGAGCGAGTCGCTGGTGCCGGTGTCGAAGGTGAGGGTCGAGGCGGTGCCGGCGTTCAGGTTGGAGAACGAGAAGCCGCCGGTGCCGGCGTCGACGGCGAGGTCGCCATCGGCTACGACCGTGACGTCAAAACGGTGCTGCGACGCGCTCTCGTTGGTGACGGCCCCGCCGTCGGCGACGCCCATGGCGTTGTTGGTGATGGTGAAGGCGCCGGCCGTCGCGTCGAAGGTGATGTTCGCGTACACGGGCGTTCCCGCGACGTTGTGGTTGATGCTGGTGTTCGTGCCGGTGATCGTGACGTCCTCGCCCTCTTCGGGCACATTCTCCGGGTCCCAGTTCGCCTCGGTCGTCCAGAGTGTGTCGGTGCCGCCGACCCACTCCCCCGTGACGCCGATGTCGAGGCTGTCGAAGTCGACGGCGGCCGCATAGGCCAGCCAGAAGGTCGCCATCTCTCCGGTGTTCAGTGTCCCGATGTCGAAGCCCATGCCGACGGTGTCGTCCCCCGAGTGGCTGCTCAGGCTGCCGGCGAGGTAGCTGGAGGGGTCCTTGTCCCATTCCGGGGAGATGTTCGTGTTGTGGGTCACGTCGCTCGTGGAGTAGAGAGCCATGATCTGATTCGTGGAACTGGTGGCGCTGACCCAGTCGTTGCCCGAGAGCCCCGCCTCCACGTTCCCGCGCACGTTCGTCGTCACCGTCCCCACGGGGTCGGGGTCGAAGTAGTGGGCCATCTTGAGGTTGGTCAGGTTCTGGACCGCTTCGATCTCGACGAGGATGTTGACGTGCTGGGCGTCGTCGTTGAAGTAATAGGTCTGGGTGATATCATAGCAGGCGTTCGACCCGGTCCACCGGGCGGCGTTGTCGTAGGTCGCCCCGAGAATCTCGCCCGCGACCGTGGCGACGCTGCCGCCGATGGCGTTCTGCTCGCGGCTGCTTTCGTTGTTGTTGTAGACGTCGGCCATCTGGTCGCTGGAGATGCCCCATCCGGCGAAGGGGGCGCCTGGTGTGATCCAGTCCGGCTTGCCGCCGAAGCTGCCCGTTCCCGTCTCGTCGTAGATCAGGCCCGGGGACGTGCCTTCGCCGTAACCCAGGGTGCCGTGGTCGTCCACGGCCGTGCGCATGTACAGGCCCTCGAGGACGATGGGGGCCGCCGAGGCCGTCGGTGGATTAGCGGCAAGGGCGACGAGGGCAGCAACGAGAACGGCGGCAACGGTCGGTCGGCTTCGCATGGCTCTCCCCTTCCACGGTACGCGTGGTGCGACGGCTCACACGTTGGCGGGACCGGGTCGCCTGTGCGGACCCGGGCAGGGGGGAGAGGCGGGCAGCGTCCCCAGTGTTGGGGCGCGGCCGCGCGGCACTCTCCGACGACGGTTCCCTCCCGTAATGCGGCTTTGGGGGTCCCACCCCGGCATAGACCGCCCCAGCGGCGGCCATATCCCGGGGCCCCATCGGCCGGGGGTGCAAGGCGGCATTAGCGTATTTTTCGAGGATGTGTCAGAAAGATAGGGGCGTTGGGCCGCCCGCCGGCCGGCATGGACCGGAGGCGGGGCGCATCGGTCCCGTCACCCGTCGAGCAGGGCGTCCGCCGCGTCGCGCGTCGGCAGGGCGGGAATCGCCCCCGCCCGTGTGCATGCCATGGCCCCGACGGCGTTGGCGCGCCGGGCCATCCGCGCGAGGGCTGCCGCCGTGAGGTCGGCGACAGTCCCGCCCGCGTCTTCGTGGTCCAGCAGGTCGCAGAGCAAGCTCGCGACGAAGGCGTCGCCCGCGCCGGTGCACTCGACGACGTTCACGGCGTAGCCGGGCACGTCGCCCGATCCGTTCGCGTGGTGGTAGCTGCAGCCCGCCGGGCCGCGGCTGCGGACGACCAGCGTCGGGCCGGCCTCCAGCAACGCCTGCGCCCCCGCCGCGACATCGTCGATGCCCGTGACGACGGCCCATTCCTCCTCGCTCACCTTCACGACGTCCGCCAGCGGCAGGACCTCGGCCATCGCCTCGCGGGCCGCCTCGGCGCTCGGCCACAGGGCCTCCCGCCAGTTCGGGTCGAACGAGACCAGACGCCCGGCGTCGCGGGCGAGGCGCGCCGCCCGGAGCGTGGCCGCCCGCGGGCCCGGGTCGATCAGGCTGATCGATCCGAAGTGGAAGCATCGGGCCGAGGTGACGTAGTCGGCGTCCAGGTCGTCCGGCGCGAGGAGCATGTCTGCCCCGGGGTTGCGATAGAAGAAGATCTCCTTGCGGCCGTCGTCGTGGACGCCGATGAAGGCGAGCGTCGTCCGGGCCTCGCCCGTCGCGCGCAGGCGGCTGGTGTCGACGCCGGCGGCGGTGAGCGTCGCCCGCAGGAAGTCGCCGAACGGCTCATCGCCGACCTTGCCGACAAACCCCGCCGTGCGGCCCAGCCGCTGGACGCCGCACGCCACGTTCGCGGGCGCCCCGCCGGGGGCACGCGTAAAGGTGTCCACCTCGGCCAACGGCCGGTTGCTCTCGGCGGCCACGAAGTCGATGAGCAACTCCCCCAAGCAGACGACGTCCGGCATGACGGGCCTCCGGAAAGGGTCCAAACGCGATTCTAGCCCCCGAGCGGCGGGTCTACAACGCGAAAAGGCCGCGCGCGGCGGGGCCGGCCCCCGGTCCGCATCCGCGCGGGGGGCCGCGCAGCATGCCGCGACTTCTCGCTCAGATTTGCCCCTGTCCTTGCCGAAAACTAACAGGCGGCCTATGATGAGCAAGATGCACGAGGAGCGTAAGCCATGATTCCGGACCCACTTGCGTCGCGCGCGCCGCGCGGCTTCACGATGATCGAACTGCTCATCGTGGTCGTCATCGTCGGCATCCTGATGAGCCTGCTCCTGCCGACGCTCGGCGGCGCCCTGCGGTGGTACGAGTCGCTCTCCTGCCAGAACAACCTGAAGCAGGTCGCGCTCGGTGTGCGGAGCTATGTCTCGTCGAGTGCCGGCGAGATTCCCCCCACCGTCGTCGGCACCGGCGAGGACGCCTCGTACTGGTTCAACCTGCTGGCCGACGGCGGCTACCTCGAGGTGCCGCCCGCCACCGACTACGAGACCGACCAGATCACGCCGCGCGCCAGCGTCCTGGTCTGCCCGAACGCCGAGAGCCGCCAGGTCGCGGCCACCGTCGCGGTTGGCGAGCCCGACGACCCGCTGGTCCAGGGCTTCTACCGGGGCGGCCCGGCGGGCGAGAAGGTCGACTGCACCTACTATTGGAACGGGTCAAGCGCCACCGGCGCCGACGCCGCGCACTGGCCGTCGCTCAGCCAGGGCGCCTCGCCCGACCCCAGCCGCATCCGCACCATGAGCCAAGTCAAGCGGCCCAGCGACATGGTCATGCTGGCCGACGGCATCGGCTACGACGCCGCCCTCGAGCCCGCCCGCATCGCCGCCCGCCACGTCGGCGACCGCGGCGACCGGACGCGAACGAATGTCGTCTTTTACGACGGTCACACCGGCGCCATCGAGCGCATCCCCGGCCAGGACACGGCCGACGAGGACGACGACGGGGGCGGCGACACCGGCGCCTGGGCCGACGACCCCATCATGGGCGTCCCGGGTTTGCAGCGGACCGAGCCGCCGTACTTCCGCCTGACCGACCAGCGGTAAGCGCGGCCGCGGTCGGCGTTCCATTTTCCAGATGTCTTGCCGCGGCGCCGGCGGTGCGCGCCCGGCACAAAACCCCGAAGTCGGCCGCCCAGGCCCCTCTGCGAGGCCGTCCAGTAACACCCCCCCTCGACCCGCGGCGCTGTGTTGTGCCCCGGTGGCACGCGGCGTATAATGGCACCGGACGCGGCGGGGACGGTGCGCCGCCGGGCGAACGAGGCAAGGAGCGTCGCATGCGGCCGAGGACGAGCGGATTTACGCTGATCGAACTCTTGATGGTCATCGCCATCATCGGGGTCCTCGCGGGGCTGCTCTATCCCGTGGTCGGGGCCGCCCTGCGGAACGCCGAACGCATGCAGTGCATCCACAACCTGGAACAGATCGCCCAGGGCGTCATCGCCTACACGTCGCAGTTCGGCGGCGGCATTCCGCCGGCGGCCTACGTCGAGAACCCCGACGACACGCCCGAGTATCTCTGGTGCAACCTGCTCGTCAGCACCGGTCACCTGAGCGCCCCGGACACGCACGAGATGGAGACCTCCGCCAACCTCCAGGACAGCCTTTCGGAGGAGGACTCGGTCTTCATCTGCCCGGCCACGGCCCTGGTGCGGGTCGAGTTCGCCGACGTCGCGCCGCTGCCGAACGACGACGAGGCCTGCGGGTGGTACCGGTGCGGCACGACCGACAGGATGCTCGACTCCACCTACTACTGGAACGGGTGCACCGAGCGGGGCACGACCGAGGACCAGCAGGAGGCCCTGCGTGACTTTCCGTCGCTGCTGGTGGTCCGTTCCGAGCCCGTATCCATACAGCGCAGCTACGTCCATAATATCAGCGAAATCCGCCAGCGGACGACCATGGTCATGGTCGCCGACGGGGTCTGGACGGACGCCTGGAACCGCACCGGCAACCTGCGCGGCCGTGTGGCCACGCGGCACCCGGGCGACTACAGCGACCGGTGCGTGACCAACATCGCGTTTTACGATGGCCATGTCGAATCCTACATTCGCTGGCCGGACCCCGAGGAGGAGACGCCCACCTGGGAGGAGGACGAGCTGATCCGCAAGTTCGGGGAACGCGAGGAGGAGGCGACCCTGGGCATCCGGCCGCTCTGCCCGCGGGAGGACGGTCTCCCGGGCGGCCCGCCGTACTTCCGCCTGAGCGAGCAGCCGGTAGTGCTGACGAACTGACATTTCTGATAAGTGCTGAAGCCGGAATGCGGAATGCCGGCGACGGCAGAGCGGCCAAAGCACCTGTGAGGGGGGCGCGTGCCCGGGCTTCTGCCGCGCACACTTTAGTGTCGGTTTGTATCCTATAGTGTCGCCAAAACGCACCCAATTTGGCCTTTTCTTGCCTTTTTTTGGCTTTTTTCTGGCGCCGAATGGCTTTTTTTGCCCTCCGTTTTGTCTATCTGTGCCTTTTTTTTGCCTCCTTCTGTCTTCTTTTTGCCGGTTTTTGTCTTTTTTTTTCGGCGGGCCGGGGCGGAGCGCGCGGCCGTGCGCGATCCCGGGCCGCCGACCCGCCCCGCGCGGCCGGTGGCGCCTGACGCATGGCGAACCCTTCGCTGCAGATTTGCAGGGGTGGCAGGATGGGCAATCTGGGGAGACTGGGGGGCCTGAACGCGGAAGCCGGAATGCGGAATGCCGGCCAACGGCAAAACGACATCCGTCCGTACGTCCATGCCTGAGGACGCGCGGGGGCCGGGCACGTCGGCGCCCGAAGGGCGGCGTTGCATTAAGGAGTAACGAAGTAACGTAGTGATGCTGTGACAAAGAGAAGGCCGGAGGGCCCGCGCGTTGAAGGTGGAGAGGTATAGAGTAGCAAGCCATGTGTGGGTAGGCAAGCCTCGCGCGGAGGCTTGGGTCATGGTGTCCGGCCTGGGCATGCCTGTATGCGGAAGTGTCATGTAGCAACCAAGGAGAGCCCGAGGGCCGTGGCCGCGCTTGGCGTGCATTGGCCTGCCGCCGCCCTGCCGTGGCGACGGAGTCGCGGCCGTTTGGCCGTCGCTGCTTGCCGTCACCGACCATCGGCAGCTGCGCTGCCGACCACGAAAGCGGCGATGAATCGCCGCACTCCAAGCGCGGCCACGGCGAACCGGCGGAGGTGCCGCAGAAGACGGTGACGCGGGCGGGGCGAGACGCGCCTGTGCCGTCCGCCCCCTTCGGGGGCTGACGGCAACGGCTACCAGGGCGACCCCCGGCGTGCCGGGACTACGGCGCGGTGGGGAAGAGGGTCGAGGCGGCGGCGTGAAGGGGGAGGTAGGCCTCGCGGTAGAGGCTGTCGTATGCCGCGACGGCCGCCGGGTTTGGGGCCGTGCGGGGGCCGGGGTCGATCAGGGCGTCGCGTGCGGCCGGGAGGTCGGGGACCACGGCGGCGCCGACGGCGGCGAGCATGGCGGCGCCGCGGGCGACGGCCTGGGCGGGATAGGCGACGACGGGCGCCCTCAGCACGCCGGCCAGGATGGCGCGCCAGGTCGCCCCGGCGGCGCCCCCGCCGCCGCCGCGGATCGCGTCGGGCGCGCCGGCTTCGCGGTCCGGGAAAGCCTCGGCCAGCCGGCGCACCTCGAAGGCGAGGCCCTCGAGCAGGGAGCGGTACATATGCACCGGCGTATGGCGGTCGGTCCAGCCGGCCGTGATGCCGCGCATCCCGGGGTGCGCCTCGGGGAAGCGGACACCCCACCAGTGGGGGAGGGTGACGAGGCCGTCGGCGCCGGGGGGGAGGGCGGTGGCCTCGGCGTCGAGGTCGGCCTCGGCGCGGCCGGGGGCGAAACGGTCGGCGAACCACCGCAAGAGGAGCGTCCCGGACTGGAGGACGCCCTCGAGGAGGTAGCCGCCGGCGGCGCCGAGGAGCGTCCGCCACGCCGGGGCGAGGACGGGCGCGCGGGCCGCCTGGCCGAGGACGATGCTCGTGCCGAGGGTGAGCGTGCGGGTGCCGGCTTCGAGGGCGCCGACGCCGACCTGGAAGACGTGGCCGTCGCCGCCGGCCGCGACGACCGGCAGGCCCGCCGGCAGGCCGGTGGCCGCGGCGGCCCGGTCGGTGACGCGGCCAAGGAGGGCGCCGGGCTTGGCGAGCTCGGGCATCATGGCCTCGGTGAGGCCGGCGGCCTCCAGGTGCGCCGCGCACCAGGCGCGCGACGCCAGGTCCACCAAGCCGCACGTGTCGGCCCCGGCGACGCAGGTGGCGGCGCGGCCGGTCAGGCGGGCGGCCAGGGCGGCGCCGACGTCGGTCCATCGGGCGGCGGCGCGGGCGGCGTCGGGCTCGTGGGTGCGGAGCCAGCGGAGACGGGCGACGGTGCTCGTCACGTCCAGGGGTTTGCCGGTGGTCCGGTGGTACGCCTCGGCGCCGAGGTCGCGGGCGACGGCCTCGACCTCGCCGGCGGCGCGGCCGTCGAGCCAGAGCATCGCCGGGCGGACGGGGTGGCCGGCGGCGTCGAGCAGGGCGAAGGTCTCCCGCTGGAACGCGAGGCCGACGGCGGCGACGCGGCCGGGATCGAGGTCGGCCAGGGCGTCGCGGAGGGCGGCCTCCAGGGCGGCCGGCCACGCGGCCGGGTCCTGCTCGGCCCAGCCGGCACGAGGGCGGTCGACGGCGAGCGGGGCGCGGCCGAGGCCGACGGGGCGGCCGTCGGCGGCCAGGGCCAGGGCCTTGACGGACTGGGTGCCCGCGTCGATGCCGACCAGGACCGGGGGCGCCTCGGGCACGCCTCGACCTCCTCACGGGACCGGGGCATTAGAGCGGGCGGCGGTGCGGCGGGGCAAGGGAAACCGGGGGGTGGGGGGATGGCGGACAGCGGTGGAGAATCTGAGATTTGAGATTTCAGAGGACGGCGATGAACACGGCGCCCGGCAAGACGGCAAGACTCACGGGCTAAAAGCCCGTGCTACGGAAGACGGCGACCGGCGGTGGCACGCGCCGCACCGGGGGGCCGGTTCGGCGTTGACACCGGACCGCGCGGCGGCGTATCGTGACGGTTGGAGCATCTCTCAGGCACGTGCATCCGCACGAAAGGAGGGGGCGATGGGCACGCGAACGGTTCTCGTCGCAGTGTCGGTTCTGGCGGTCTTCGTGGGCGGTTGCGCGGAGGCGGGGTCCGCCCCGGCGGCCCCGGCGGCGGAAGAAGGCGGGGCGGGCGGCGCGGCCGCGGCGGCGGGCGCAGCCGATACGTCGGCGACAGGCGCGACCGCGACGGCGACGCGGCGGCTTGACCCGGCCGCCCTCGTTTACGTCGGGGCGTTCCGGCTGCCCGGCGAGTCCGGGGGCACCTCGTGGCTCTGGTCCGGCGAGGCCCTTGCCTACCACGCGGGTGGCGACCCGGACGGGCCGGACGACGGCTTCCCCGGGTCGCTCTTCGGCGTTGGCCACGACCACCAGGCGTACGTCTCGGAGATCAGCATCCCGAAGCCGGTCGTCTCGGCCGGGAAGCGGCTGGACGACCTTCCGACGGCCCGGACGCTCCAGCCCTTCCGCGACATCCGCGAAGGCCGGTTCGAGGGCTACGAGATGTACCGGTGCGGCCTGGCGATTCTGCCCAAACAGGCGGGCCAGGACGGGCCGACGCTCTACTGGTGCTGGGGCCAGCACATGGAAGAGGCCTTTATGGGGCCGACGCACGGGTGGTCGAGCCTGACGCTGGACCGGCTCGCCTCGGCGGGGCCGTGGCGGATCGCCGACGTCCAGGCCTACTGCACGAACAACTACATGGGCGAGATTCCCGAGGCCTGGGCGGCCGCGCACACGGGCGGGCGGCGGCTCGTGACGGGCCGGTTCCGCGACGGCGGGCAGGGCGGCAAGGGGCCGTGCCTCTACGCCATCGGGCCGTGGCTCGACGGCTCGCCCCCGAAACGGGGCGCGGGCCTCTCCAGCGTGCGGCTGCTCCAGTACACGACGGCGTACCAGGTCGACGTCTCGCACGCGATGACGGGGTACCACGAGTCGGACGAGTGGACGGGCGTGGCGTGGGTCGGAAAGGGCGACCGGGCGGCCGTGGTGCTGGTGGGGACGAAGGGCACGGGCGAGAAGCCGGCGTGGTACGGGTTCGCCAACGGCGTCGTGTGGCCGGAGGAGGGGCCGTGGCCCGAGGTGCCGCCCTGGCCGAACGACCAGCGGGGCTGGTGGTCGGAGCGGTTCGAGGCGTGGATGCTCTTCTACGACCCGTCGGACCTGGCGAAGGTGGCGGCCGGGCAGATGGAGCCGCACGCGCCCCAGCCGTATGCCCACGTGCGGATTGACGAGCCGCTCTTCCGGGACCGGCCGGCGCAGGAGGTGCGGCACGTGGGGGCGTGCGCGTTCGACGCCGCGCGCGGCGTGCTGTACGTGCTGGAGTTCCGGGGCGACGAGGACAAGTCGCTGGTGCACGCGTGGCGGGTGAAGTAAGGGGGGGGCGGCTACCGGGTCCGCGGGTCGAAGGCGTCGCGGAGGCCGTCGCCGACGAAGTTCAGGGCCAGCAGCGTCAGGCCGAGGGCGGCGCACGGGAAGACGAGCAGCCACCAGTAGGTCTGCACGGGGTTCAGGGCCTCGACGCCGCCGGCAGCCAGGGTGCCCCAGGAGGCCAGGGGCGGGGGCACGCCGAGGCCGAGGAACGACAGGAACGATTCCTGGAGGATGGCCAGGGGGACGGTCAGGGTCGCGCAGACGAGGATCGGCCCGGCAAGGTTGGGGAGCATTTCCCGCAGGACGAGCCGCGCGGGGCCCGCGCCGAGGGCCCGGGCGGCCTGGATGAACTCCGATTCGCGCAGTGCCAGCACCTGGCCGCGCACGATCCGCGCCATCGTCAGCCACGAGACGCCGCCGATGGCCGCGAACAGGGCGACCAAGCGGACGGCGACGGTGCGTTCGGCGAAGAGCACCAGGAGCAGGATGACCAGGAGGATGTAGGGGAGGCCGTAGAGGACGTCGACGAGGCGCATCATCAGCGTGTCCAGGCCGCGTGAGAGGGTGCCGGCGGTGACGCCCCAGAGGCTGCCGATAAGGACGCTGACGGCGGCGGCGGCCAGGCCGACACCGAGCGACACGCAGCCGCCGACCAGGGTGCGCGCGAGGAGGTCGCGGCCGAGGGGGTCGGTGCCGAAGGGGTGCGCGAGGCTGGGCGGCCAGGGGTGTTCCGGGGCGTCGGCGGGGGTGGCGACGGGCGTCCGATACGGCACCGGCCGCCCGCGCAGCGGCGCGGTCAGGTTGACGATCAGGCCGCCGGCGCAGGCGGCGGCGAGCAGGGCGAGGACGGCGAGGCCGGCCATGGCGCGGCCGTTGCGTCGGAAGCGGCGGAGGGCGAGGCGCGCCGGCGACATGGGCCGGGCGGTCGGGCGCGGGAGGGGGGCGGCGGCCTCAGCCATAGCGGATCCTCGGGTCGAACCACGCGTAGGCGATGTCGACGAGCAGGTTGAAGACGACGAGCAGGACCGCGTACAGGAGGACCGTGGCGAGGATCATCGGGTGGTCGCGGTGGAGGGCGGAGTCGACGAAGAAGCGGCCGACGCCCGGCACCGCGAAGACCTTCTCGACGACAAAGCTGCCCGTGAAGATGCCAGCGGCGGCGGGGCCGAGGTAGCCGAGGACGGGGAGCCAGGCGTTGCGGAGGGCGTGTTCCAGGAGAACGGTGCGCGGGCCGAGGCCCTTGGCCCGGGCGGTGCGGATGAAGTCGGCCGAGAGGGTCTCGAGCATGCCCGCCCGCACGAGCCGCGCCACGTACGCCGCCGGCAACGCCGCCAGGGCGATCGCCGGGAGCAGCACCTGGCTGGGCCGCCCCCAGCCGCCGACCGGGAGCCAGCCGAGCCCGAAGCTGAAGACCGCCAGGAGCACGGTCGCGATGACGAACGAGGGCTGGCTGACGCCGACCAGGACGCCGGCCATGGCGAGGTGGTCGGCCAGGGAGCGGGGGCGCGCGGCGCTGGCGACGCCGGCGGCCGTGCCGCCCACGACCGCCAGCGCCAGGGCCGCCGTCCCGAGCGTCAGGCTGACCGGGAACGCCGGGGCGAGGATGTCGCGGACGACGTTCCGGTCCGGGTAGCGGATCGACGGCATGCCGCGCAGCGTCACCAGGTTCCAGCCGACGCGGAGGTACTGGACGACGGGGCGGTCGATGTCGTACTGGGCGCGGCGGGCGGCGAGGACCTCGTCGGGCAGGTCGCGTTCCTGGGCGAAGGGGCTTCCGGGGGCGGCCCGCATCATGAGGAACGCGAGGGTGTAGACGGCCAGCAGCGTGGGGATGAACAGGAGGAGCCGGCGGAGGAGGTAGCGGGCCATGCGGCCGGTCCTTTCGCGTGGGCAGGTGCCTCGCAGGATAGCGGGGGGGCGCGCGGGGGGCAAGGGAAACGGTGTCATGTTAGCCGCGGCGCTTGTGCCGCGCGTGCCGCTTGCCGTGCGCGCCCAAACGTACCTTGCGTCGCGCGGCGGGCGCGGTATACTCCGCCTTCCGTTTGCCCGACGCAACCGGTCGTTGACCGAGGAGCCCTGCCATGCCCGACCGTCCGCCCAACATCCTGCTCATCACGAGCGATCAGCAGCACTACTCCACGCTCGGGGTTGTCAACGACCGCATCCGGACGCCGGCCCTCGACCGCCTGTGCGCCGAGGGCACGCGGTTCGACCGCTGCTACTGCCCGAACCCGACGTGCACGCCGACGCGGGCGTCGATTCTGACGGGCCAGTACCCGTCGCAGCACGGGGCGTGGTCGCTCGGGACGAAGCTTTTTGAGGACCGGCCGACCGTCGGCGATTACCTGGCCCACGCCGGGTACGCCTCGACGCTCGTCGGCAAGGCCCACTTCCAGCCGCTGGCCTCCGAGCCGGGGTACGAGTCGCTGGAGTGCCAGCCGACGCTGCGCGACCTGGACTTCTGGCGCGGGTTCTGGGGCCCGTGGTACGGCTTCGACCACGTTGAAATCGGCCGCATGCACGGCAACGAATCGCACGCCGGCCAGCACTACGCCCTCTGGATGGAGGAGCGGGGCCTGGCGAACTGGCAGGACTTCTTCCGGCCGTGGCCGGAGCCGAAGCGGACCGACGCCAAGGGCCGCCGGCGCGAGTACTGGGAAGCGGACGACCGCGTCTGGGACCTGCCGGAGGAGTTCCACTACACGCGGTGGACGGGCGAGCGGACGCGGGCGGCCATCGAGCGGGCCGTCGCGGGCGAGCGGCCGTTCTTCACGTGGGCGAGCTTCCACGACCCGCACCCGCCGTACATCTGCCCGGAGCCGTGGGCCACGATGTACGACGCGGCCGACATGCTGCCCGGGGCGCTGGTGCCCGGCGAACACGACGCCAACCCGATGCCCTTCCGGTTGACCCAGCAGCCCGACGGCGGCGAGCGGTTCCGCGAGCTCTACCACGAGGACCACGGCATCCACGGCGGTCACTGCCAGGTCCGCGACGCCGAAGAGATCAGGAAGGACATGGCCGTTTACTACGGCATGGTCTCGTTCATGGACGACGAGATCGGCCGCACCCTCGACTGCCTCGACCGGCTGGGCGTGGCCGAGAACACGCTCGTGGTGTTCACGACGGACCACGGCCACTTCCTGGGCCAGCACGGGCTGGTCGCGAAGGGGCCGTTCCATTACGAGGACCTGCTGCGCCTGCCGTGCATCGTCCGGTGGCCGGGCCGGACGCCGGCCGGGCAGACCAGCCAGGCCATCCAGAACCTGGTGGACCTGCCGGTGACGTTCCTGGCGGCGGCGGGGCAAGACGTGCCGGGCGACATGACGGGCGTCGACCAGACGGGGACGTGGTCGGGCGGCGAGGCGGCCCGGACGTGGAGCCTCACGGAGAACCGGCACACGCTGACGAACATTCACCTGCGGACGTACGTGAATGAGCGGTACAAGCTGACCGTGTGGCGCAAGGGCGAGGACGGGGAGCTGTTCGACCTGGAGGCGGACCCGGGCGAGGTGGACAACCTGTGGCACAAGCCGGAGGCCCAGGGGCTGAAGGGGCGGCTGCTCTACGAGATGATGCAGGCGACGATGGCCTCGGAACCGACGCCCATGCCGCGCATCGCGGGGGCGTAGGCGCCGGGCCGCGAACGGCAAGACGGCGAACGGCCGCCCGCCCCGCCGCTACTGCGTGATGGCCTTCCAGCCCTCGTTCAGGTCGCGGAGGCAGTCGATGACGTCCTGGACGCGTTCGGCGTCGCGGCGGACGTTGGCTTCGCCGAGGTGGCGGATCATGAAGTGGTAGAGCTTGCGGAGGTTGGCGGCAACCTCGCCGCCGTCCTCGGTGTTGAGGCAGGCGTCGAGCTCGTTGAGGATGGCCAGGGCCTTGTCGATGTAGTGGCCCTTGGCGGCGGGGTCGCCGGCCTCGATGGCCCCCTTGGCGAGGGTCAGGAACTTGATGGCCCCCTCGTACAGCAGGACGATCAGCCGCCCGCGCGTCTGCGTCGAGACGACGTTGGTCTGGTAGGTTTCGATCGCGGTATTCATGATCCCCTCCGGTTTGGTGCGGCCCGTCATCCCATGGCGATGGCGCTGCGCTGCGCCTCGAGCAGGGTCAGGGCCGTTTCGAGCCGGGCGAACTTCGCCCGCAGGCGCGCCTCCTCTCGCGTGAGGCGGTCCTCCTGGCGCTCGATCGAGTCCTCGATGCTGTCGATGGTCCCCTGGTACCGGTCGCCGGTCATCGCCAGGGTCCCGTCGGTCGGGTCCAGCAGTGCCTCGCAGAGGTCGTACAGGCGGCCGCCGATGCCCTGGCGGACGCGGACCTGGGCCGTGAGGGTGCCGGTCCCGCCGTAGGTCGCGTTCAGGTACAGGCCTTGCTCGGCCTGGCCGACGGTGCCGCGGATGCGGGTGCCGTCGACGGTGGCGTCGCGCCACGCGCCGGCGCCTTCGCTCGCCAGCTTGAAACGGGCCGAGACGAGCGTGCCCGCGTCGAAGACCGCCTCGACGTCGTACGTGCCGGGGGTGGTCTGGGTGGCGGCCGCGTAGAAGGTGATGTCGGCCGAATCGGAGTCGCCGGTGCGGTCGGCCCCGAGCAGCGCGAGCACGGCCAGGTAGTTCTCGTCGAGGGCCTCGTCGAGGGCCTCCTCGTCGAGTTCGAGCCGGCCCTGGCCGTCGGTGCTCAGGCCGAGGTCGGCGGCCAGGGAGAAGGGGTCGCTGCCGCCCAGGAACCCGGTGGCGGTTTCGATGAAGGGGGTCCGGAGGGTCGTCCGGACGTGGCTGACGGCGAACTCGCCCATCAGGATGCCGGCGGTCTCGGTGGTCTCGTCCCAGGCGGTCCGGTCCCGGGCGTAGGAGACCACGGCGTTGTAGGCGTCGACCAGGTCGCTGAGCTTCCCTTTCAGGGCCTCGGTGTCGCGCGTCAGGCTGAGGCGGGCCTCGCCCGTGGCGTGGAGGCTCAGCGTGACGCCCGGCAGGACGTCGTCGACGGTGTTGGTGCTCCGGGTGATCCAGGCCCCGTCGGGGTAGCCGTCGATGCGGATCTGGGCGTCCTGGGCCGCTTGGGTGGTGGTGAAGGTGTCGGAGGTGAACCCCGCGAGGGTGGTCTGGCCGTCCTCGACGGTGACGGCGTAGTCGGCGCCGGTGTCGTTGCCGGCCAGAACCAGGTGGACCGCCTGGCCGCCCCCCGCGTCGTACTCCAGGAGGCTGGCGGTGACGGCGTTGCCGGCGGCGCTGTGATTGATGACGTCGCGGAGGTCTTCGAGGGTGGTCTCGGCGTCGGTGTCGATGGTGTAGGTCTGGCCGTCGTAGGTGAAGGCGAGGCGGCCGGCGCCGACGAGGGCGTCGGCGGAGGCCAGGCCGTCGTGGATCTTGCGGTCGCCGGCGGCCAGCCGGTTGATGACAACGGTGTGGGCGCCTTCGCCGGCGCCGGAGCCGGCCGAGGCCGTCAGGACGGTCTCGTCGGTCGAGGCGGTCGCGTACTCGGCAATGGCGCCGGTCGTGCGGAGGGCCTCGGCGGCGTCCTGGACGGCCGAGAGACGCGTCTCGAGGGTGTCGAGGGCGTCGACCCGGGCCTGCCAGAGGTCGCGGCGGGTCTCGAGCATCGCCACCGGCCGCCGTGCCACGAGCAGGAGTTGCTCGACGATGGCGGCGGTGTCGATGCCCGTCTGGATGCCGGGCATGGCGATGGAGGCCATGGGCGTGCTCCTGGTGCGGGCCCGGGGGCCCGCCGGCGAAGGAGACTCCGCCCGGGAAGGCGGCCCGGCCGGGGGTTGGCGTCCGGGCCGGGCCACCTTCGCCGGTGGAGGTTAAGGCCTCTACCGCAGCAGCGACAGGGCGAGCTGGGGCATGGTGTTGGCCTGGGCGAGCATCGCGACGCCGGCCTGGGTCACGACCTGGGTCCGGGTCAGCTTGCTCATCTCGGTGGCGACGTCGACGTCGGAGATGCGGCTTTCGGCGGTGGCCAGGTTCTCGGCCTGGACGTTGAGGACCTCGATGGTCTGCTCGAGCCGGTTCATCTTGTAACCGAACGCGGCGCGGGCGGAGTCCTTGAGGTTGATGGCCGCGTCGATGGTCGCCAGGGCGCCCTGGGCGCTGGCCAGCGATTGGATCGCCAGGGCGTCGATGCCGAGGCCGCTCTTGGTGACGTCGACGAGCGAGATGCTGACCTTGTCGTCGGCGTCGTTGGCGGTGCCGACATGGACACTGACGGTGCTCGCGCCGCTCAGGAGGTCGATGCCGTTGAAGGCGGTGCTGGTGGCGATGCGCTCGATCTCGTTGGCCATCTCCTGGAACTCACCGTCCATCAGCTCCCGCTGGTCGTCGTTGTACGAGCCGTTGGCGGACTGGGTGGCGAGCTCCTTCATGCGGACGAGGGCCTCGTCGATGACCTGCATCGCGCCTTCGGCGGTCTGGAGGAGGCTGATGGCATCCTGGCCGTTCCGGGCGGCCTGCCGGAGGACCTGGATGTCCGAACGCATGATCTCCCGCACGGCCAGACCGGCCGCGTCGTCCGCCGCACCGTTGATGCGGAGACCGGACGACAGCCGCTCGACGCTCTTGGCCAGTTGGTCGTACGACTTGGCCACGAATCGGGCGGCGTTTTCCGACATGAGGTTGTTCTTGATTGCCAGCATGTGATCCTCTCCCTAAAGAAGCCTGCGATTTCGCACGGGCCCCAGCAGCCCATGCCATATCCCCGGCCGCCCGGCCGGGGCCTTGGTTCAGGCTTCATTATCGAGCCCCCTTGTCGTAACTTTAGGAACTTCCCTAAATTAACATCGGGGCCTTTCCTGCCCCTATGACGCCGAATTCGGCACTTCAGGAGATGAGCGGCGACCCGGCAGTATACGAAAAGCGTGGCGCAAAGCGCGCGGCGCGTACGCCATCGCGTCAAAATGCCCCGCGAGGCTGGGAACCTCGGGGGGCACCATACGCCCGCCTTCCTCCGCCCGGCCTTGGCCGCGCACGACGACCTGCGGGCGGCACGTATACTCTCCCCCGCGCGGGCGCAGCAAAAAGGGGCCCGGCCGGAGCCGGACCCCAAGATGTTGTGGCTGTGTGGGTAAGAAGCGCTAGATACCGAGGTCCAGAAGCCGTTCGGCCGCCTTCCGGGCCGCTTCCGGCGTGTCCAGGTCGCCTGATTCGATGAGGCGCCGGGCCTCCGCGACGGCGTCCGGCCGCACCTCGGGCGCGGCGGCCGCTTGGGCCGCCAGCGGCTGGACGGCGGCGTCGGCCGGGGCGTCGGCGGCCTCGGGCCGCGCGGCCTCGTCAATCGGCCCCGCCGCGGCGGGCCGAGGCAAAGGCTTCGACCCGTTCGGGACGTTCAGGGGGTCCAGTCCGTGCGTCCGTTCGACCTGCATGGGGGTGCGCCTCCGCTTGCGTCCGTGCTCCGGTGCCTATTATCGCGTGAAATCCCGTGAACTTGAGCCCGTTTCGGTCGCCGCCGGCCTTACGGCCCGGTCCGGGCGGCCACCTTGGCCTCCGTCGGGTCGGGCAGCGTCCGGGCCACTTCCCACGCGACGAACTGCTTGAACCGGCGCGGGCTCATCGTGGCCAGGTGCCACTGGTCGGCATCGCCTTCGCAGCCGACGTCGCGCTTGTGCCAGGCCCGGATGCGGTCGCAGGTGTCGCGGTCACCGGCGTCCCAGACGTGGTCGACGCCCCAGAGGAGCTTCCCGTCCCGCAGGTCCACGAGCTGCAGGTACAGGCCGATCTGGAGCTGCGGGTACGGGTGGAAGTGGGTGACCGAGCCGAGGAGGGCGGCGTCGGCGCCCAGGTCGCGCCGCAGGTCGGCGATCTGCCGCAGCGTCAGGCCGCACCCGCGGGCTCGCCCGTCCGGGGCGGCGTCGGAGGCGGCCGGGCGGCTGCACCCGGACGGCAGGGGCACCACCCGGACGTGGAACGCCCGCCGCCCCTGGATCGCCCGGTACAGCTCTTCCGTCATCGGCTGGACCACGCAGGGGCAGTCGCTGGCGTTGGCCAGGGCCAGCAGGGCCACCCGCCGCGGGGCGGTCAGCCGGTCGAGGGGGGCGGCATAGTGGGCGACGGTGCCGGTGGCACGGTCGGCCCCGTTGAAGCACCCGCCCGCCGCCGCGGCCAGCGCCGCGCACGCCAGGATAACGGCCGCGCTACGGCGCATCGGCACGCCTCCCGGCCGCGGAGGCCTGCCCGGCCGCGGGCTGGACCACCTCGCCTCCCAGCAGTTTCAGGACCTTCAGCAGGGCCTCCAGCTCCACTTGGTGGGCCTGCCGCAGCTCGTCCCGGTATCCGAGGACGTTCTCCTTCCACTTCGCGTTCTCCTGGCGGACGTCCACGAGCAGGTCGTTCGCTTCCTGGAGTTCCTGCTTCAGGCGGACGTTCTCGGCCTGGAGGGCGGCGATCTTGTCCTGGAGCCCGCGCTGGGCCTCGGCCGTGGCCTGCGCGGCCTCGCGGACCTGGGCGAGCTGCTCGACGGCCTGGGCGTACTTCTCGGACCAGACCAGGGCGCTCTCGACGGCCGTGGGCGGCGGGTCGTCCGGCTGGTTCCGCTCGACCGCGATGTGCGACAGGTACGGGGCCTCGGCCGGCGGCGGGCTCGCCAGGGCCGAGAGCGGCTCCGGCCCTGCGCCGTCGCGGTTCAGGCCGGTGCAGCCGGCGGCCAGGGCGGCCGCGGCGATCAGGGTCAGGTTACGCATCCTCGCTCTCCTTCGGGCTGGGGGTCGGGTCCGGGGCGGCTCCCTCCGGGGTCGCCCACCGGCACTCCAGGACCGTTTTCCGCCCGCACCCGCACGTCACCTCCAGCACGGCCCCGTCCCGGTCCGTCCGCACCACGGCCACCCGCGCGGGCGGGCCGTGGTGGGTGTGGGGCGAGGCATGAGCGGGGGCGGCCAGGCGGCAGGGGTCGCCCGGCTTGATGCGGTGGCGTTTCAGGACGGCGGCGGGTGCGGCCATGGGTCGGGTCCTTTCGGTTCAGGCCAGGGTGTCCACTTCGTGGGTCTCGTCGGGTTCGGGCGGATCGGTCCGGTCGGCGGCCGGGTCGGGGGCCGGCTCGCGGCGTCGGCGGCGGGGGGGAGCGTCGCGGCGAGGGGCGCCGCGGCCGTCCTGCTGCCCCACCGGCCGCAGCCCGCGCACCTCGCCCACGTCCTCCGGGCCGCGCACCAGATAGTCGCTGGGAGGGGTCATGGGGCGCTCCTCAGTTTCGCCGAGAGCTTGAACAGGGCCGCCGCGTGCATCTGGCTGACGCGGGACTCGGTCACGCCGAGGACGGCGGCGACCTCCTTCATGGTGAGGTCGCGTTCGTAATAGAGGAGGACGACCTGGCGGTCGCGGTCGGGAAGGTCGCGGACGGCCTGGGCCATGCGCCGCAGGAGTTCAGCCCGCTCGGCCTGGCCGGCCGGCGAGGGGCTGGTGTCGCAGGGGACGAGGTCGGCCAGGGCGGGCCCCTCGTCGCTCAGGCCGTGGATCGACAGGAAGTGCTGCCGCCGCGCCTCCTCCAGCACGTGGTAATAGCGGTTCAGGGTGAGGCCGGCGCGCTCGGCGGTCTGCTCGTCGTCGGGCTGCCGTCCGAGCTCGGCGGCGAGGGCGTCGTGGGCCTCGCGGATGGCCCGGAGAGCCCGGTGGATGGTGGCGGGGGCGAAGGAGCGGTTGCGCAGCTCGTCGATGACGGCGCCGCGGATGCGGATGTAGGCGTAGGTCTTGAACTCGGCGTGGCGCGATTCGTCGTAGGCCCGGGCGGCGCGGATCAGGCCGACCGTGCCGGCCTGGACGAGGTCCTCCCGCTCGATGCGGGCGTCCAGGTGGGCCGTGACCTTCTGGACGATGTGGTGGACCAGGGGCAGGTGCTCCAGGACCCACTGGTTCTCGCGGCTCTCGCGGCTGCCGGAGCCGTAGGCCCGGGCGGCTTGGGCGCCGAGGCCCGGGGGGGGGTCGGTCTGCAGGGTGGCGTCGCTACGGGGTGTCACTGGCGGCCTTCCTCGCCTTCTCGCGGCGCGCGGCGCCATGGACGACGGTGTCGGCTGCCACCGCCGTCACGGCCCGGCCCGCGACCAGGACCAGCATGAACAGGATCAGGGCCCCCCCCAGGGCTCGTTTGCTGCAGACGTACGGAGTGTGGCCGGCCAGCGCGCCGACGGCGGCCAGCAAGAGGAACCCGTATACCGCCACGCGGACGGCCACGTGTCTCACGTCCACTCCGGTCCAACCCCTCGGCAGCAGTCACGCTCTTCGTCAGGTTGCGGCTACGGGCGCCGGCCGCGCCCCCGCGGCCGGACCGCCCGTCGATGGATGTGTCTCCCCGGCCACGCCGCCCGCGCCGAGCGACACGGTGCCCACCGCCTCCATGGGGGTTCCGGAGGCGACCTCGTCATAGGCGAGTATCGGCAGTTCCGGCATCTGTCTGGAGAGTAAGGCGGCGAGGTGCGGCCGGAGGCGGTAGTCGCAGACGAGGACGGTCTTGTCGTGGCCGGCCTCCATCGCCCGGGTCCACGCCTCGCGGAGCCGGCGCACCAGGTCCAGGGCCCGGTCGGGCGGCAGGCGGAGGGCCTCGGCGTCGCCCTCGGCGGCCAGGCTCTCGCGGAGGTCGTGCTCCAGCGACGGGCTCAGCGTCAGGGCCAGGATCCGCCCCGCCGCGTCCGTGTGCTGCCCCGTAATCGCCCGGACCAGGGCCTTCCGGACCATCTCGGTCAGGATCGCCGGGTCCTTGGTGCGTGTGGCGGTGTCGCCGAGGGCCTCGAGAATCTGGCCCAGGTTCCGGATCGGGATACCGTCCTTGAGCAGCGTCTGGAGGACCCGGTGCAGGAGGCCCAGGCTGACCGCCTCGCCGACGACGCCCTGGACGAGCGTCGGCTGGCGGTCACGGAGGCGGTCGACGAGGTGCTGGACGTCGTCGCGGCTGAGGATCTCGTGGGCGTGGACCCGCAGGAGCTCCGAGAGGTGCGTCACGAGCACCGTCTCGGGGTCCACGACCGTGTAGCCCGCCAGCTCGGCCTCTTCCTTCTGGTCGGCGCCGATCCAGAGGGCCGGCAGGTGGAAGACGGGCTCGGTGCAGGTGCGGCCCTTGAGGGGCGTCTGAACGGTGCCAGGGTCCATGGCCAGCAGGCGGTCCGGGTCGAGCGTGCCGGAGGCGACGGTGTGGTTGTGGATCTGGATGGCGTAGTCGCTGGGGCCGAGGGCCATGTCGTCGCGGAGGCGGATGAGCGGCAGGACGAGCCCCAGCTCGCGGGCGAAGCGTTTTCGGAGCGGGGCGATCCGGTGGAACAGGCTGTCCTGCCGCCGCGGGTCCACCGTCTTGATCAGCCGCGTCCCCACCAGGACCGCGATGCGGTCGACCTCCAGGAGGTGCTCGACGGCCTCCTCGTCGGACTCGGTCCGGGGGGCGGGTTTCTCGGTGGCCTCGCGGTCGGCGCGTTCCTTGGCGGCCAGGTGGCGGGCCAGCAGGGCCGCCCCCCCCGCCAGGACCAGGAACGGCACCCGCGGGAACCCGGGGACGAAGACCATGGCGGCCAGCAGGCCGGCGGCGATGGCCACCGGCCGGCTGCGCGCGAGCATCTGGCGGACGAGGTCCTGGCTCAGGTTCTCCTGGGTGCGGGTCTTGGAGATGAGGAAGCCGGCGGAGGTGGAGATGATGAGGGCGGGGATCTGGCTGACGAGGCCGTCGCCGATGGCGAGCACGGAGTAGGTCTGGAGGCTCTGGGTCAGCGACAGGCCCCGCGTCAGGCCGACGATGATGCCGCCGACCAGGTTGACGGCGGTGATGATGAGGCCGGCGACGGCATCGCCTCGGATGAACTTGGAGGCGCCGTCCATGGCGCCGTAGAACTCGCTCTCGCGGTGGATCTTGTCGCGCCGGGTGCGGGCCTCCTCCTCGCCGATGAGGCCGGCGTTGAGGTCGGCGTCGATGCTCATCTGCTTGCCGGGCATGGCGTCGAGGTTGAAGCGTGCGGCCACTTCGCTGATGCGTTCGGCGCCCTTGGTGATGACGACGAACTGGATGATGACGAGGATGAGGAAGACCACCAGGCCGATCGTCAGGCTGCCGCCCGCGACCAGGTTGCCGAAGGTGGCGATGATGTCGCCGGCGTCGGCGTTCAGCAGAATCAGCCGCGTCGACGCCACGTTCAGCGACAGCCGAAAGAGCGTCACGAAGAGCAGCAGCGACGGGAAGGTCGAGAGCTCGATCGACTCGCGCGTCGAGAGGACCGTGACCATGGTGCCGACGGCCACCGCGATGCTGCACGCCAGCAGGACGTCCAGCACCAGCGGGGGCAGGGGGATGAGCAGCGTCGCGAGCACGAGCGCCAGGCCGGCGGCCAGACCGATGTCGTTGTGGCCGAGGATTCGCCGCCACGCCGACGGCGGCTCCGGCGTCGGGTTGGTCGGCAGGTGGCTCACGGGTCGGTCGGCCTCTCGGGGGTCGGGATGCCGCGGCGCTCACGCCGCAGCCGGTAGATCATCGCCAGCACCTCGGCCACGGCCACGTAGAGCAGCTCCGGGATGGGTTCGCCGACCTCGACGGTGCCGTAGAGGGTGCGGGCGAGTTCGGGGCGGTGGACGATGGGCACGTCGTGGGTGCGGGCGATCTCCTTGATCTTCTCGCATAGGAGGTCGCCGCCCTTCGCGACGACGGTCGGGGCCTGCATCGCCCCGGGATCGTACTTCAGGGCCACGGCCACGTGGGTCGGGTTCGTGACGACCACGTCGGCCGTCGGCACGTTCTGGAGCATCCGTTTGCGGACCATCTCGATCTGGATGGCCCGCATGCGGCCGCGCACCTCGGGGGCGACCTCGTGCTGGCGGCGTTCCTCCTTGACCTCCTGCTTGGTCATGCGGAGGTCGCGTTTGTACTGCCACTTCTGGTAGACGGCGTCGAGGAGGGCGACGCCCAGGAAGACGGCCGTGACGCGGGCGACGACGCCGAAGATGAGGTCGACGGTCGCCCCGAGGGCCGCGATCGGCGTCGCGTGGACCAGGCTGAGGATCAGGTCGAGCTTGCCGTGGAGGTAGGTCGCGACGATGGCGACAATGGCGGCCAGCTTGGCGAGGGAGACCGCGACCCGCATGAGCGACTTGACGGAGATGAGCTGCTTGAGGCCGCTGACGGGATTCAGGCGGCTGGGGTCGAGCTTCATGGCCTTCGGCGAGACGCTCCAGCCGCTCACCAGGACGCTGCCGAAGAAGGCCGCCACCGTCGTGGCCGCCACCATCGGGGCGATCAGCAGGCCCGCCTCCGTGCCGCGCTCCCGGAAGAGGCGGACGGCCGTCTCCGGGTCGATCGAGACGCGGGCCCCCGAGAGGCCGAGCTGGACCTGGGCGACGAACCAGTCCCAGAGGCGCGGGGCCGCCAAGGCCATCGCCACCAGGAGCATGCCGAGGGTCAGCGCGGTGGGAAGTTCCTGGCTCTGGGGGACCTTGCCCTCCTGGCGGGCTTTGCGCAGCCGCTCCGGGGTGGGCGGTTCGGTCCGTTCGGATGCGGGCTTCTCGGGCATCGCCTAGCTCATCAGGGTCTCGTGCAGCCAGTCGCCGAACGCCTCGGTGAAGTCGTACAGCGCCGGCACCAGCGCCGCCGCCATGAACAGGCCCAAGCCGATCCGGAGCGGCAGGCTGGCCAGGAGGATGTTCATCTCCGGCAGCACCCGGGCGAGGATCGCCAGAATGACGGCCAGCACCAGGAACGCTCCGACGAGAGGGGCGGCCAGCTTGAGGCCGAAGACGAGCATCATCGAGCCGGCCCGGATGATGCCCTCGGCCATGGCCTCGGCGGACGGGGCATGGCCAACGGGGAAAATGACGTACGATTCCGCGATCAGCCGCACCAGCAACCGGTGGCCGCCGGCCACCAGGAAGAAGATGACGAAGGTCATCTCCAGGAGCATGCCGAGGGGCTGGCTCTGCTCGCCGGTCAGGGGGTCGATGGTCGAGGCCACCGCCAGGCCCATCTGCCGCCGGATGATCATGCCGCACTGCCGCACCGCCAGGAAGACGAGGTTGGCGGCCAGGCCGATGGCGAGGCCGGTGACGACCTCGCGGGCGATGGCCAGGCCCACCGCCACCCAGTGGTCGCCCACGTCGGCGGCCGGCGGGACCGCCAGGGCGATGACGACGGCCAGGAGCAGCGCGAGCCCCGCGCGGACGCGGAGCGGGGCCATCTGCCAGCTGAAGACGGGCAGCGTCGCCACCAGCGCGCCGACGCGCGCCAGGACAAGCAGCAGCGGCACCACGAGCGGGCTTACGGTCTCCACGTTACGGCCCCATTTCCCCGACGTAGAAGAAGACCTCGCGGGTGAAGTCGAGCGTCACGTTCAGGGCCCACCCCGAGGTCAGGAGCACCGCCACCGCCACCCCCGCCAGCTTGAAGACCATGCCGAGGGTCATGTCGCGGACGCTTGTGACGGCCTGCAGGATGGCCACCCCGATGCCCAGCACCATGGCGACGGCCAGGACGGGGGCGGCGACGAGGAGGGCGGTCTCGAGGGCGCGGCGTCCGAGGTGCAAGACGAGGTCGGCGTCCATGGCGGTTCCCCTAGAAGAAGCTCCCGACGAGACCCTCGGCCAGCAGCCGCCACCCGTCCACGAGCACAAACAGGATGATCTTGAACGGGAGGCTGACGATGACCGGGGGCAGCATCATCATGCCGGCGCTCAGCAGGATGCCGGCGATCACGAGGTCGATCAGCAGGAACGGGATGAACAGCAGGCACCCCATCTCGAAGGCGGTGCGGAACTCGCTCAGGGCGAACGACGGAATGGCCACGTGCATCGGCACGTCGGCCTCGGCGGCCGCGGTGACGCCGGCCAGGTCGAGGAACAGGGCGAGGTCCGCCTCCCGCGTCTGGACGAGCATGAAGTGCTTCATGGTGGCGAAGCCGCGGTCGATGGCCGGCCGGAAGTCGAGCTCGCCCGCCAGGTAGGGCTGGACGGCCTCGGCGTTGACCTCGGCCAGCGTCGGGGCCATCGTGAAGAGCGTCAGGAACAGGGCCAAGCCGACTACGGCGATGTTCGGCGGGATGTTCTGCGTCGTTAGCGCCCGCCGGATGAACGAGAGCACGATGACGATCCGCGTGAAGCTCGTCATCATCACGAGCGCCGCCGGCAGCACCGCGAGGCCCGCAAAAACCACCGCCAGCTTGACCGGGGCGGACCAGTCCTCGCCCTCCGTCTCCGGGGCCGTCACCTTGTTGACCGCCTCGACGACGTCCGCGATCTCCGGCAGGCTGCCGCGACCGGCGGATGCGGCGCCGCCGTCCTCCGCGGCAACACCCGGCGCGGCCGGCAGGACCGGCGGGGCGGGGGCGTCGGCGGCCCGGACCGCCGACGGGGCGACCAGCGCGAGGATGAAAACAATGAACGCGAATCGGCTCATGCGGCCCCCCCGTCCGGCGGCGCGTCGGGCAGGGCCTCGGCCTGCCGGGCCGCCTCTTCGAACGAGACCGACCCCGTCAGGTCCGCGACCAGGTTCACGCGGTCCTTCGAGGCGCCCACGAGCAAGGTCCTGTCGCCGACGCGGACGAGGTACAGCGTCCGGTTCGTGCCGAGGTGGACCGTTTCGGCGACGGTGATGGCGCGGCCCTGGCCGACGCCGAGGCGTGGCAGGAAGCGGCGGACGACGACGATGCCCACGCCGCCCAGCACCAGGATGACCAGCACCGCCGCCAGGGATTGGGCCACGAGGTCGCCGAAGGCGTCGTCGTCCTTGTCGGGCTTGCCGAGGCGGCCGCGGGGGGCGGTGTCCGTCTGGTCGGCGGCCGCCTCGCCGGCGGGCAAGGCCGCCAGCGCGGGGGCCGCCAGCGCCGTCGCCAGCGCCGCCGCCCACAGGGCCGTCAGAAGCTGTCGCTGGGCCATGTGCCTGCCTCGCCCGGTACGCACTCCATTCCCGGGACGAGCAAGAGCACACGGCATGCCAAAGACGAAACCGGCCGCAAACGCCCGGCATCAGGCGGAAACGGCGGTTCGGCGGCCCTCGGGGCAGACAAAAATCGGGCGCCGCGCCGGAAAACTTGACGCCGCCCCCGGCCCGGCCGGGCCGGCTTACCGCTCGGTCGCGGTCCCGTCGAGGCACTGGCCGGTCTTCAGGACCTCGCGGATGCGGACGGCCAGCCGGTCGCCGACGGCCACCAGGTCGCCCTTGGCGAAGCAGAGGCCGTTCAGCAGCAGGTCGATCGGCTCGCCGGCGGCCGTGTCGAGGCGGACGACCGAGCCCGGGCCGAGCTCCAGCAGGTCGCGGACGGGCATGCGGACGGCGCCGAGACGGGCGGCCACCTCGACGCGCGTGTCGAGGAGGACGTCGATCTGTCCCCCCCCGCCGCCTTCGCGGTGCTCCGGCACATCGTCGAGCTGGACGTCGGCGACTTCGACGTCGGCGGCGTCAGTCTCGGGGCGGTCGTCGGCGGCCTCGGGGGCGCCGGTATCGTTGACGGAGGGGGCTTGCGTCATCGGTTTGTTCCTTCGGGGGGTTCGGGGGCGCGAGAGGCCTGGTCGTCGGCCGTGCGGACCCGCGGATGGGCCCGCGCGTCCTGGACGAGCAGGCCGTGGCGGCCGTCACAGGCCACGACTTCGCCGCGGTGGACGGTCGCCCCCTCGACGGCCAGCGGCACGGGGTCGTCGAGCTTGGCATCGAGCAGGAGGACGTCGCCGGGTTCCAGGGCTATCAGCTCGCGAACGGCCAGGGTGGTCGTGCCGACACGGGCCTCGGCCCGGACGGGGGCGGCCCGCAGGTGGTCGCGCATCGCCGCCGGGACGTCGCCCGCCGCCTCGGATGGGGCCGCCCGGTCGCGGGCGACCGGCCGCAACAGGTCTTCGAGCAGGTAGACGGCCAGGACGGGCTCGGCCTCGCCGCTGGCGGGGCGGAGGGCCAGCCGGACGAGGGCGTCGGCGTCGCCGAAAGGCGGCTCGGTGTCGGGCGGGAGCACGGCTGCCGGGGCGTCGAGCGCCGGCCCGCCCGCCTCGGTCAGCAGGTCCGAGAGGCCGCCGACCGCCGCCGCGGCCACGTCCACAAGGAGCGTCGCCTCCAGAGGCGAGAGGGGCCGGGCTTCGTCGGGGGCCTCGCCGCTGCCGCCCAGCAGCCGGTCGGTCCACGCCAGGGCCGTCTTGGCCCGGACCTGGACGAGCCCGGCGGGCCGCCCGCCGGCCGCCAGGGCCAGGCGGTGGACCTTGGGGTCGGCCTCGCGGGCGTGGTGGCCGTAGCGCTCGGCCGGGGCCACCGGCTCCAGGTCCGGCCGCGCCCCGAGCGCCGCCTCCAGGCGGTCGAGCATGAGGCGCGCGGCCCCGGCGGCGAAGCGGTCGAGCCGCCCGAGCTCCGCCGGGGCGAACCGGTGGGGCACCGTCCAGTCGAAGTCGGCCGCGTCCACGTCCACCTCGACGGTGTCGGCGGGGGGGCGGCGCCGGACGGCGGCCCGGAGGCTGCGGAGGATCAGCAGGTCGTGCGATCGGTCGGTCTGGGTCATGAGACGGTGAACTTCTTGAAGAAGACGTGGCGAATCCGCGGGGCCCGGTCCGGCCAGAGTTGGCCGTTGAAGCCGTCGAGGATCTCACGCCGGATCCGGTTCATGTTGACCGCCCCGCGGACGTCCTCCAGACTGCAGCTCGAGAAGTACACGTTGAGCCAGTCCTTGAGGACGGGCAGCTGGGCCTCGACGTCCACCATGGCCTCCTCGTACTGGGCGGCCGGGATGGCCAGGGTCAGCGTCACAGTGACGTAGCGGGCGAGGCGGGGTTCGTCGAGGTTCACGGTGATGGCCTCGAAGTCGTAGTACTGGAGGCTGGCATCCGCGTCGTCGGCCGGGGCGGAGGCGGCAGCGGCGCCGGCCGCCTGGGCCGAGGCCGGGGCCAGGGCGTCCGCCCCGCCGGCCGTCAGGCGCGACAGGCCGTAGCCCGCGCCGGCGGCAATGACCACCAGCCCAGCCGCCAGGAAGAGGATCGGCCGCTTGCCGCCTCCTCCCGCCGCGGCGTCGGTGGCGCCGGGCGCGGTCTGGGGCCGGGCGCCGGTCGTCTCGTCGGGCATCGCGTCTACTCCTTTCTCGGGGCGTCCATGACGGCCAGGACGATCTGCGTCCCTTGGGGGACCGCGCCGCCGGGGCCCCACCACCGCTTGCCGGGGCCGGCGCCCCAGCTCGTGACCGTGGCGCCGCGCTCCAGGAGCTTTTCGGGCAGCCGCCCCTTCAGGGCGGCGGCCACCGCGTGGGCCCGCCCGGCCGAGACCAGGTACTGGGCCCGGACGTCGGTCTGGTCGGGCGCCAGGCCGATGACGGTAATCGCCGGCGGCGCGGGCGTGCCCTGTTGCTCCAGGCCGGCCGCGAACTGGCGGAGGAACCGGTCGGCCTCGTCGGGCAGCGTCTCGGCGTCCCCCGCCGCAAAGGCGATGGGCGTCGCCATCAGCCGCACCGGCGCCCCCTGGTACTGGTCGGTCCTCGTTTTCATCAGTCGGCGCATGTCGGCGAACATCTTGCGGATTCTCTCGTCCTCGGCGTCGATGACCCGGCGCTTTTCCAGGTTGTCCGGGTCGTCTTCCATGGGATGCTTGCGCTTGGGGTTGCCGAGGTCGACGGTTTCCTTGCGGCCGTAGACCCAGTCGGGGATGCCGAGGCCGGAGACGGCGCGGCGGAAGCCGCCCTGGCCCTTCAGGAAGGCCTCCTGGTCCCGCGTCGAGCCCATCGCCTGGAGCATGATGAAGAACGACAGGAGCAGCGTGATCATGTCCGTGAACGAGACGACCCAGCCGGGGGTCGTGCGGGCGGCCTCTTTGGGGCGGCGGCCGAGGTTCACGGGTAGACCTCCGGGTCGAGCAGTTCGATGCGGATGGCGGCCCCGTCGGCGTCCGGGTCGGCGGCGAGGGGAGTGCCCGAGAGGCTGAGCCGCTCCGGGTCGACGCCGGCGGTCCGGACGAAGTAGTCCACCACGGCCCAGGCCCGCGCGGCCGCCTGCTCGTCCTCCGCCCCGCGGCGCTCGCGCGTCGAGCCGACGACGACGCGGCAGGGCATGGCCCGGACGAACCGGGCGACGGGCGCCAGCAGGTCCTTGCCCTCGGGCTTCAGGACCGGCCCCCGGGCCCAGAACAGGTGGTCGCTCGGGACGAAGACCACGCGCCGGTCGCTGTAGGCGTCGCGGCTGAGGTTGTCCAGGGGGGCGCGCGGCGTGAGGGTGGGCTGGGTCCGGTCGTCGACCGGCATCTCCGAACCCTCCTCCGTCCAGTCCACGGGCTTGTCGATGACGTGGTTGGGCGAGTCCTGAGGCAGGCGGGTCTCGGTGAAGACCGACGGCTTGTTCGGCTCCGGCAGGATGCCGCTCAGGAAGCTCTGGACGCTGTCGTCGAACGACGACATCGACAGCAGCATGACGAAGAAGGTCAGCAGCAGCGTCATGCAGTCGCTGAACGTGACCATCCAGTCGTTGGGCGGCCCGGTGTCTTCCTGGGGTTGGCGTCGCGGCATGGGGTTACACCTGCGGCTTGAGTTCCTCGTCGCGCTGCTTGGCGGAGACGAAGGCCTGCATCCGCTCGCGGACGGAGGTCGGCCCTTCGCCGCGCACGATCGCCAGCAGACCCTGCGAGATCATCTCCTTCTGGAGCGATTCCTTCTTGGACCGCAGGCCCAGCTTGCCGGCGAGCGGCAGGAACACCAGGTTCGCCAGGAGCGCGCCGTAGAAGGTGGTGATCAGGGCGGTGGCCATGCCGATGCCGATGGCGTCGACGTTGTCAAGCGTCCGGAGCATCTGGATGAGGCCGATCAGGGTCCCGATCATGCCGAAGGCCGGGGCGCTGGCCCCCATGAACTCCAGGACCTTCTTGCCGTCGGCGTGCCGTTCCTGCAGGTACTGGACTTCGAGGCCGAGCTGCTTCTCGACCTGGTCCTCGCTCTGGCCGTCGATGAGCATCTGGATGCCCTTGACGAGGAAGGGGTCGCGGACGTCGCGGACGCGTTCCTCCAGGGCCAGGGCGCCGTCGCGGCGGCTGACGGCGGCATAGTCGACCATCTGCTGGACCAGTTCCTGTTCGGTGGGCAGCTGGTTGAACAGGCACTTGCGGGCGATGCTCATGATGCGGAGCACCGTGCCCAGGGAGAAGTGGATGAGCGTCGCCGAGACCATGCCGCCGATCGTGATCAGGATCGCCGGCACGTTGAAGAACAGCCCGGCCCCGCCGCCCGTGAAGATGGCCATCAGGACGCAGGCGAACCCCGCGATCAGCCCCAGAACGGTTGCGATGTCCACGGCTTATCCCTCGCTGGTGACGTGCTTCATGCCCTCGGACAGCTGGACGGCCGTGGCCCGGTCCGGTATGGCCGCCAGCACCTTCGCCACGGCCCGTTCGTCCATGCCGTACAGGATCTTGACGGCGTCGGCCTCCTGGCCGCCACGCACCATCCCCTCGAAGATCTGGGCCGCCGATTCCGCGTCCATCTTGTTGTAGATGGCGGCGGTGCGTTTGAGGTTGTCGGCCTGCTCGCGGGCGATGACGAGGCGGGTCTGGTCGAGGGCGGCCCGCTCCTGGCGGAGCTTCGCCACCGTCGAGGCCGCCTCCACCCGCCGGTTCTCCAGGTCCTGGACCAGGCCCTGGAGTTCGTCGTGGGCCATCTGGACCCGGTGGGCCTGCTCGTTCAGGGCCTGCTCGCGGAGTTCGCACTCGCGGAGGCGGCGGCGGACCTCCTTGACGAGGTCATAGAGGTGCCGCTCCTCCAGGCGCATCAGGTCGGCCGGCCCGGGCGGGGGCGCTTCGGCGGCCCCGGGCGCGGTCTCCTCGGCGCCCGGCTGCGCGTCCTGGGCGGCCGCCGGCGTCGGGCCGGGCGCCAGGTACCGGCTGGCGGCATAGGACGCGCCGAAGGCCAGGGCCGCCAGGCCCACCAGGGCGACAAGGGTCAGTTTACTCGAGCCCATGGTCGTCTCCTACACGCTCGTCTCGGGCCGCTCCGCGGCGTTGCGGCGGGCGAAGGCCACGTGGTGGGCCTCGTCGAAGGCGGCCTGCTCGCGCCGCCTGGCCTCGCGGCGATGGGTCTCGCGGGCCTCCTCGCGGAGCCGCTCGAGGGTCTCGCGCGTGGCCCGCAGCCGAAGGAACGTCGTCTGTTTCTCCTCGCGTTCGGCGCGGAGGGCGGCCAGGCGTTCGCGGAGGCGGTCGATGGCCTCCTCCTCGACGGCCGAGGTCTCCAGGAACAGGGCCTGGTCGGCCAGCCGCTCCTGCAGCGGCCGCGCCTCGATCTCCGCGAGCAGCTCCCGCAGGACCGCGCGCCGGCGGAAGAGCTCCTGCCGAAGCGACGCGATGCCGTTGGCGAGCGCCAGCAGCTCGGCCCGGGCGGCCCGCTCGCGCTGGGCCGTGATGTCGAGCACCCGCTGCAGCCGCCACTGGAAGCGTTTCACGCGGCGCCTCCCGCGGCGGGCGCCGGCTCGGCCGCCGCGTCCGCCGGCATCAGGAAGTCCCACGACGCCGTCAACTCCCGCAGTTGCCGCACCGTCTCGGCGAAGGGCGACCGCTGCCCCAGTGGCTGCTGGAGGAACGCGTTGACCCGCTCGATGAGGGAGACGGCGGTGTCGATCCGGCGGTTGCTGCCCGGCTTGAACGCGCCGATGTTGATCAGGTCCTCGGCCCCCTGGTACGTCGCGACCAGGGCCTTGAGCCGCTGGGCCGCCAGAGCGTGCTCCGGGGCGACAACGGCGTTCATGAGGCGGCTGACGCTCTGGAGGACGTCGACGGCGGGGTAGTGGCCCATCTCGGCCAGCCGCCGCGCCAGGACGACGTGGCCGTCCAGGAGCGACCGGACCGAGTCGGCCACCGGCTCGTTCATGTCGTCGCCCTCGACGAGCACCGTCAGGATGCCTGTGATGCTGCCTCGCTGGGCCGACCCCAGCCGCTCCGTCAGCTTGGGCAGGAGGCTGAAGACGCTGGGGCAGTAGCCCTTGGTGGTGGGGGGTTCGCCGGCGGCCAGGCCGATCTCCCGCTGGGCCTGGGCGTAGCGGGTCACGGAGTCCATCATGAAGAGGACGTCGCGGCCGAGGTCGCGGAAGTACTCGGCAATGGTGACGGCCAGGGAGGCGGCCTTGACGCGTTGGATGGCGGCGGCGTCGCTGGTGGCGACGACGACGACGCTCCGTGCCAGGCCCGCCCGCCCGAGAGACTCGTCGAGGAACTGGCGGACGAT
>CAYNLG010000006.1:9900-33165 GCA_964397995.1 uncultured Anaerolineales bacterium | reverse complement strand
GGCCGCGCTCGCCCACCAGGGCCAGCACGTTGACGTCGGCGCCCGAGACGCGGGCGATCTCCCCGAGGAGCGTGCTCTTGCCGACGCCGCTCCCGGCGAAGATGCCCAGCCGCTGCCCTTTGCCGCACGTCAGCGCCCCGTCGAAGACCCGCAGGCCGAACTCCAGCGGTTCGGTGATGGGCCGCCGCGCGAGCGGTGTCGGGCTGTCGGCGTCCAGCGACCGCGTCTCCGAGCCTTCCAGGGGCCCGCGCCCGTCGAGGGGGCGGCCGAGACCGTCCAGGACGCGCCCGAGGATCTCCGGCGCCAGGCGGATGCGCCGGGGGGCGGCGCGCGGCACCACGGGGTCGCCCGGGGCGATGCCGTCCACCCGCTCCAGGGGGATCAGGATGCGGTGCTCGTGGTGGAAGCCCACGACCTCCGCCAGGACCCGCCCTCCGGCCGTCATGCGGATCTCGCATAGCCGCCCGATCCCGACCGGCGGCCCCTGGGCCTCGACCGTCAGGCCCGTCAGGCGCACCACGCGGCCGCGGCAGGGGCGCACCTCGGCGGCGTCGACGCGGCGGCGCAGGCGGTCCCAGTCGAGCACGGGCATCAGGCGTCCTCGTCGGCCTCCAGGGCCGCTTCGATCTGTTCCAGGGCGTCTTCGACGCGGGCCTCGACCGTCCCCTCGGCGGTCTCGACGACGCACTCGCCGGCGGCCAGCGTCGGATCGGCCGCCAGATGCACGCCCGGGGCCGCCGAGGCGTCGGTCCATGCCGCCTCCAGCCGCTCCAGGTCCGCCGGGTTCAGGTGGACGACGGCCTCGCGCCGCGTCGGCGCCGCCTCCAGGGCCGCCTGCACGATCGGCCCGACGTCGTACCGGCCGGCCTGCACCTCCTGGGCCAGCACCTTGCGGGCGACCGCCAGCGCCAGGTCCACCAGGTTCGATTCGGTCTCCCGGGCGACCTCGTCGCGGAAGGCCCGGACCTCGGCGGCGGCGCGCTGGAGGGCGAGGGTCGCCCGGGCCAGGGCGGCCTTCTCGGCCTCCAGGTCCTTCTGCATCTTCAGGACGGCGGCGTCGCGCTCCAGGTCGCCGTCGGCGCCCGGTCCGGCGCTGGCGGGCACGGCCCGCACGCTCGCCACGGGCCCGGGCAGGTTCACGCGGAGCGGGCGCGTCATGCCGGGGCCTCCTCGTCGAAGTCGAGGTCACCGGAGGCGTTCTTCTCGCGGAGGCGGCCGAGGATGTCCTCGCGGGCGGCCTCGACCTCCTCGGCCTTGGGCTTCTGCATCAGGGACTGTTCCTCGTCGACGAGGGCCCGGGCCCGCTCCGAGATGTTCGCGCGGACCTTGGCGTCGACGGTCTCGTCGGCGCCCATCAGGGCCATCGCGAGGACCCCGCCGTCGACGTCGCGCAGGATGTCCTGCAGGCTCCGGTCGGCCACGCTCGCCACGTCCTCCCAGGTGACCATGAGGTTGCGGACGGCGGCGGCGGTGTCGGCGTCCTGGGCCTCGATGGCCTCCAGGAGCGGCCCGCGCAGGTCGGTCCGCAGGTTCCTGAGGAGGAGGGCGACGCGGCGGAGGCGGGCCTCGGCCTGGCCGGGCGCCTCGGCCGCCCCCGCGGACCCGGCCGCCGGCCGCGACGCCAGCCGCTCGCGGACGAGGGCGGCAATGCGCTGGCGGGCCTCGGGCGAGACGCTGGCGCCGGCGGCCATGCGCTGGACCGCTTCGCCGCGCACCTCCTCGCCGAGGGCCTGGAGTAGGGCGGCGCTCTTCTCCGGCGACAGCTCGCCGAGAATGACCGTCGCCACCTGCGGGTGCTCGCCGCCGATCACGGCCGCCAGCGACGCCGCCGGCGCCCGGCGGATCGCCTGGAACGGGTCCCGAGCCTGGAGCAGGGCGGTGACCTCGTCCAGGATGGCGGCCGCCCGGTCCCGCCCGAGGGCGCCAACGAGGACGCGCCGGGCGAAGTCAGCGGCGCTCGTCGGGGGACCCCCGCCCTGGAGCAGCGCGACGAACTCGCGGAGGGGGGCCGCCAAGGCCTCGGGGTCCCGGCCGGTGTCCAGGGTCATGAGCTCGGCCGTCAGGCGCGTCACGGCGTCGGCCGGGGCGTCCTTCAGCAGCTCGGCCGCGTGGGCCGGCCCGAGGGCCACCAGGAGCAACGCCGCCTTGCGGAGGTCGGTCTCAGCCACTTACGCCTCCCCTTCCCGGCCTTCGACCCAGGTGCGGAACAGCCGCTTGACCTCCTCGGGGTTCTGCTGGAGGGCGGCGGCGATATGGCTCTTGAGCTGGTCGGCCTGGCCGGCCGGCAGCCCGGCGCCCCCGGCCAGCAGGTTCAGCGTGCCCCGCATGTGGCCGGCGTCGAGGGGGGCGGGGGTCTCGCCTTCGGCAACGGCCCGGGCCTTGCGTTTCGAGCCGCCGAAGACCTTCAGTACCACCAGGGCGACGACCGCCAGCACGCCCAGCGACCCGTGCCGCGCAAGGTCCAGGTAGAAGCCGCGGTCGGCCAGGAGGCCGGCCTCGTCGGCCTCGTCGGGGATCTCGGGCAGGGGGCGGTTGAACTTGCAGACGACGACCTTCAACTCGTCGGTCTCGGTCAGGCCGGCCGCGCCGCGGATGACCTCCTCGACGTCTTCCTTGGTGAGGGCGCCCGGTGAGGGGGCGGCGGAGGCGGTGTCGGGGGCCGCCGCCTCGGGGGCCGCCGCCTCGCTCAGGTCCACGAAGGCCGCCACCGACAGCTTTTCGATCTTGCCCGGCAGGTGGACGGTCTGCTCGACGGTGCGGCTGACGAGGTAGTCGTTGAGGATGGTCTCTTCCTTCGTCTTGCCGCCGCCCGTCCCGTCGGCGGCGCCGGCGGGCGAGACGTCCTTGCTCGTGAGTTCCTCGGTCTTGACGACCCGCTTGTCCGGGTCGTAGGTCTCGACGGTCTGGTTGACGCTGGCGGTCTCGACGGTGGCGTTGACGCGGACGGAGGCGCGGCCGGGGCCGAGGACGGCCTGGAGCATGTCCTCGCACTTGCGGACAAAGTACTCCTCGACCTGGGTCTTGTAATCGAGGAGGGTGCCGACGCCCTGGGCGACGCCGGTCTCGCTCGCGCCGTTCAGGAGGGTGCCGCCGTCGTCGACGATGACGACGCCGTCGGGCCGGAGGCCCTCGACGCTGCCGGCGACGAGGTGGACGATGCTGGCGACGGTCCGCGGGGGCAGGCGCCACCCGGGGCGGAGCTTCAGGACGACGCTGGCCGAGGCGCCGTCGTCGGCCTCGCGGAAGAGGCGCTGCTTGGGCTGGACGAGGATGACGTGGGCGGCCTGGACGCCCTCGATGACGGCCAGGTTGCGGGCCAGCTCGCCCTCCAGGGCCCGCTTCAGGTTGATCCGCTGGGTGAACGGGCTGGTCCCGAGCTTCTCCTCGTCGAGGATGGAGTAGCCCACGCGGCCGCCGACGGCCACGCCCTCGCTCGCCAGGTCCAGCCGCAGGGCGTACCGCTGGTCGATGGGGACGTAGACGCTGGTGCCGCCCGCGCGGAGCTCGTACGGGACGCTCTGGTCGCGGAGCTTGTCGACGACCTTGGCGGCGTCCTCGGGGGCGAGGTCGGCGTAGAGGAGGGCGAGTTCGGGTTTCTGGACCCACGTGACGAGGTACGCCGCGGCCGCCAGGCACCCGATGAGCACCGCCACCAGGAGCAGGCGCTGGACCGGCCCGACCCGCTGCCACGTGTCCCGCAGGTTGTCGACGACTCTGGCCACGGCTCACCTCGCCGGGCCCGCCCCGGACGAACCGGTCAGACGGGCATGTTGATGGTTTGCTTGTAGGCTTCGATCATCTTGTTGCGGACGCCGAGGAGGAGCTTGAAGCTGGCGCTGGCCTTGGCGGCGGCGGTGACGACGGGCAGGACGTCCTGGTTCTTGCCCGTGAGGAGGTCGCGGAGGGCGGCGGCGGAGGCCTGCTGGTCGCCGTCGATGGCGTCGACGGCCTTCTCCAGGGCCTTGCCGAACTCGGCGGTCGGAGCGCCGGCGCCGGCCGGGCCGGCCGGCTTCTCGGCCAGGGGGCCGACCAGCGGCCGCGTCGCGATGCCCGAGAGTCCGTGCACGTTCATTCAGCGGCTCCTTTCCACTACCTCAGGAGTTCGACCGTCGTTTCCATCATGTCCTGGTACCGCTTAAGGACGGCGGCGTTGGCCTGGTAGGCCCGCGTGGCCAGCACCAGGTTCATCATCTCGACCGGCAGGTCCACGTTCGGCATCTGGACGAAGCCGTCGGTGCCGGCGTCGGGGTGGCCGGGCATGAGGACGCGGCGGAAGTCGCTGCGGTCCTTCTCGACCTGGACCACCGTCACGCCACCCACCGCGTCCGGCGTCGTCTGCAGGACCAGGTCCTGGCGCCGGTAGGGCTTGCCGGTAGGGGTGCGCGTGGTGTCGGCGTTGGCGATGTTGGCCGCGATCAGGTTCAGCCGCAGGCTCTGGGCCCGCAGGCCCGAGGCCGCGATATCGACCATCGGGGTGACGCCGTCGACGCTCATGGCCTCTTGAGCCTCCTTGCTCAGCCCGTCTGCATGGCCAGCTCCAGGCCGCGGTACCGCCGCGCCAGGAGCCGCATGTAGGTCTTGTACAGCATCGAGTTCTTTACCAGGGCGCCGACTTCGCGGTCGAGCTCGACGTCGTTGCCGTGCTCGTTCAGAGGATCGGTCGCCGGCCGCACCACGTGTTCCAGCAGGGTGTCCGTGCGGAGGGGCTTGCCCTTCTCGAGCGACTCCGCGAGGAGCTGCTCGAAGGGCAGTTCCGCGCGCCGATAGCCGCGGGTCGCCATGTTGGCGATGTTGCTGGCGATGACGGCCTGGCGGGCGGCGGCCCCGAAGAGCCCCGTTTCCAGGGCCTGCGCTACGCCGGGGTTCTGAGCCATGTCGGGTCTCCCGCGCCGCTGAGGGCGGCCTCGGCGGCGGCGTCGTCCGGGGCGGCCTCGCCGGCCGCCGGGTCCTCCTTCTCGTCCTCTTCGCGGTACCGGCGGAGCTTGTCGCGGAGCGTCCGGTCCGTAATACCGAGCAGTTCGGCGGCCCGGGCCTGGTGGCGGCCGGTGACTTCGAGGGCCTTGAGGATGGTCTCCTTCTCGACCTCGCGCAGGCGCAGGCTCGACCGCCCCGCCCGGGGCATCTCCAGTTCCGCCCGCAGCCACGGGGCCTCCGCGAGCGACAGGGTGTCGCCCTCGCCGAGGATCAGTGCCGTCCGCACCACGTTCCGCAGCTGCCGCACGTTGCCCGGCCAGTCGTACCGGTCGAAGAGGTCCATCATCTCCGGGTCCAGGTGTCGCACCGCCCGCCGCACCTCCCGGGCGAAGAGGTTCACGAAGTGCCAGACGAGGCCGGGCAGGTCCTCGCGGCGGTGCCTGAGGGGCGGCACGGCCAAGCGGACCCCCGCCAGGCGGTAGTAGAGGTCGGCCCGGAAACGGCCCTCGCGGACGAGGCGGGGCAGGTCGCGGTTGGTGGTGCTGACGATGCGGACGTTGACGCGGACGCTGGCCGAGCCGCCCACCCGCTCGAAGTCCTGCTGCTCCAGGACGCGGAGCAGCTCCGCCTGGAGCCGCGGGCCGGTCTCGGTGACCTCGTCCAGCAGGAGCGTCCCGCCGTCGGCCCGCTCGAAGCGGCCCTTGCGGTCGCGGACGGCCCCCGTGAACGCTCCCCGCTCGTGGCCGAAGAGCTCGCTCTCCAGCAGGCTCTCGCTCAGGGCGGCGCAGTTGACCCGGATGTAGGGGCCGCCCGCGCGGCGGCCGGCGCGGTGGACGAGGTGGGCCACCAGCTCCTTGCCGGTGCCGCTCTCGCCCTGGACCAGCACCGGCACGGACGTCGGGGCGACCTTCCGGGCCAGGGCGACCGTCCGGGCGATGCCGGGGCTGCGGCCGATGATGCGGTAAAGGCACCGGTCGGCGGTCTCGGCCTCGTCCTCGACGGGCACCGCGTGGTTCGGCACCAAGGCCGCCAGCAGCGCCTCGAAGGTCTCGCGCGTCGTCGGTTCGACCAGGACGTCCTCGCACCCCGCGCGGACCGCCTCGACGGCGTCGCGGACGGTCGGCTCGCGCCCGAGCAGCACCACGGGCAGCTCCGGCTCGCGAGCCTTCACGGCCCGGACCACGGCCAGACCGTCCACCTCCGGGGCCTCGCGGACGGTCACCACCAGGTCCCAGCGGCCCCGCTCCAGGTGGTCGGCCGCCGCGGCGCCCGTCGCCGCCAGCGTGCCCCGGATGCCGCGCGACGCCAGCACCTCCAGCAGCAGCCGCGTCGAGGCCCGCTCGGTGCCGACGATCAGGACGTTCGGAGGGGTTATGGTCACGGCGTCTCCACGTCTGAAGTCGCGGGGCCGGCGGCAAGGGCCGCGGGGGCGGCCTTCGCGCGCGGCGAGGTGCGGCGCCACTCCAGCAGCGTCCTGGTCGCTTGGGCCACCGGTGCCCACGCCGACTCCGGGTACTCGGCGACCACGCGGCCGTAGAGGGCGATGGCGTCCTCCGGGGCCGACGCGCGCCGGCAGTTGCCCATCTGGAAGAGGAGCCACGCGCGGCGGGCCGCGGCGGCCTTGCGGGCGGCCCGCTCGGCGGCCTCGTCCGCGAGGCCCGCGGGGGGCGCGGCCCGGGCCGCCTCCGCCGCCGTCTCGCGCTCCCGCGCGAGCAACCGCTCGTACAGCGTGTGGGCCTCATCGCGGAAGCCGCCCATGAACAGGGCGTCGGCCACCGTCACGGGCCGGTCGATCGCCTCCAGCGGCAGGGCCCGCAGGGCCGCCAACTGGTCGGCCGTCAGACTCGGCGGCGCGGCCGGCGCCTCGGGGGCGTCGTCCTCGGCACCGGGGGCCTCGGCCGGTGGCGCTGTGGGGGGCGCGGCCTCGGGGACTTCGTCCTCGGTTGGCGCGAGCGGCGGCGGCTTCGGCTTCCCGCCCAGCCGGATCGCCCGGATCTGGCGCATCAGGTCCTCCAGGCTCCCCGCCGACGGGTCCGCCTCCGGCGCGTCCAGCGACGACCGCAGCAGCTCCCGCCGGTTCGTCTCGACGGCGCGGGTCACCTCGTCGGCCGAGGCCGTCGTCTCCGCGGGGGCCGCGGCCGGCGCCACGTCCGGGGGGTCGGCCACGGTGGCCGCCTCGGCGGCCGGCGCTTCGGGGGCGGGCGGTACCCACGGGTCGTCCGCCGTCGGGAACGCGATGAACTCCATCTCCGGGTCCGTCGCGCTTGCGGCCCCGGCGACGCCCGCCAAGGCGAGCCACGCCACGGTCCATGCCGTGAGGGCGGTCCGGGTCATGGTGTCGGAGCCTCCTTTTCGTCCGTCAGCCCCGAGAGCGTCAGGGCCGCTTGCCCGTACTCGCGCCGGGCCAGGTACGCCTTGCCCAGAATCTGTTGCATCCGGGCCTTGATGGTGTCCGAGGCGGGCCGCTGGAGCGTTCTCAGGCAGACGCTCACGGCCTGGTCCGGGTGCCCGTCGGCGAGCGCCACCTCCGCCAGCAGGCACGACGCCTCGTGCGCGAGCGGCCCCGGGTCGACCTCCGTCAGAACGCGGGTCAGGATGTCGCGGGCCCGATCGGGGTCGCCGGTGGCGGCCGCGCAGCGGGCCAGCTCGATGGCCATGCGGGCGGCCGTCTCGGCCGAGGTGGCCGAGACCATCGCCTGTTCCAGCAGCCGGAGCGCCTTCGCCTCCAGGTGGACGGACTCCAGGACCCGGGCCTCCACGAGGACCCGCTCGTCGAGCTTCTCCGGCGGGGTGGTCTTGTGGTCGAGTTGTTGGAGGACGGCATAGGCCTCGCCGAAGCGGCCGCCCTCGTGCAGAAGCCGGGCGAGCTCCAGCAGGGCGTCCGTGCGGACCCGGTCCGAGGGCTCGTAGTCCAGCGTCTGCTTGAGCGCCGCCGACGCCAGGTCGATCTTGCCGCGCGCCGCGTGGCTGCGCGCCAGGGTGAAGGCGGCCTCGGCCCGCTCGCGGGCCGGCGCGCCGGCGGCCAGGTTCAGGTACCGGGTGAGCCAGTCGGCGGCCTGCTCGTGGTCGCCGGCCGCAAAGGCGCACAGGCCGGCGCCGTGGCAGGCACGGACGCGGCTGTCTTGGCTGAGTTCGAGGTAAAAGAGCTTCTTGAAGGTCTTGAGGGCCTCGGCGTTGAGGCCGGCCCGCATCGTGGCCTCGCCCAGGCTGAGGTAGACGCGGTCGATCTCGGGGAACCCGGGATGGCGGTTCAGAAGGTCGAGGAGCTGGTCGCGGGCGCCGGCGTAGTCCTTAAGGTCGATGCGGGCGACGGCCCCGCGGAGGCGCGCGTGCGGCGCCAGGGGCGACTTCGGGAACCGCTGCGCCAGGAGCTGGTACTCGGCGATGGCCCCGCCGCGGTCGTCCCGCTGCTCCGAGACCATGCCGAGGGCGAAGTGGCCGAAGGCGAGGCGGTCCGGGTCGTCGGCCCGGAGGAAGAAGCGGCGCCAGGCCGAGACGGTCTCGCGTTCCACCAGGTCGCGCTGCTCGTCGGTCGAGGTGGCCAACAGGGGGTCGCGGATCAGGATGTCGGCCCCGGTCATGCGGGCGACCAGGCCGGCGGCGCCGCACGCCACCTCCGCCACGCGCGGGGCCGTCTGCTCGACCTGGCAGACTACCACGCCCCGACGCCGCGCCGCCGGGAGCTTGTCGGGCCACGCGATGTTCAGGGCCGCCACGCCGGTCATGCGCGAGAGCACTTCTTCCAGGGGCGCCCCGGCGGAGGTCACGGTCCACCGTCGGCGCATCGCCCCGTCCTCGGTCACGGCCACCTTCGGGCCGAGGGCGGCCTCGCGGAAGCGGTCGGCCCCGGCCTCCAGGCGGGCCACCAGGCCGTCGTCGGTCTCGCACCGGGCGAACGGGTCGACCTCGACGGCCGGCCCGGCGGGGAGATAGCCGTCGCGGTTGTAGAAGGCGAGGGCCTTGCGGCTGAGGGCTTCGGCGATGAGGAAGTCGCACAGCGTCCACGCCGGCCGCGTGTCCTCCACCGCCGCCAGCGCCCCGAGGGCCCGATATCCGTGGAGGCGGGCCATCAGGCACTGGCCCTCGGCCAGGTGGAGCCGGGCCGACTCCAGGTGCGCCAGGCCGCGCACCAGCGGCGAGGGGCTCTCGGCGGCGGCCGTCAAGGACCGGTGGGCAGCCTTCGTCCGCTCCAGCGCCCGCTGGCACTGGCCCGACCGCAGCGTGAAGAAGTCGAGCAGGAGCTCCTCCTGGGGGTGGCCCTTGCAGGCCTCGGCCAGGCGGTCGTAGGCGGCCAGGGCCGCCTCGTGCTGCCCGTCGCGGAAGGCGGCCTCGGCCGTCTGCCACGAGAGGGAGTCGTCGTCGGCGGCCGCCGGGGTGGTCGCGGCATCGGCCTCGAGGGCGGCGGTGTCGCGGGCGGCCGACTCCTTGGAGACGGGCGGCGGGGCCGGGGCCGGCGGGGGCTCCGTCCCCTTGGCCGCCCGCGGCGACGGACGCAGCACCAGCACCAGCACCAGCGCGATGAGGACGACATTCAGGACGAGCAGCGCGGCCTGGCCGAGGGAAACCGGCAGCCGCCGGCCCGCCAGGATGCGCTTGGCCAGGCTGGGGTCGGCCGGGGCGTCCGCCCGGGGTGAGGGCACGTTGGTCCCGGGCGCGGGGGCCTCGGCGTCGGGCGCCGGCATGGGCTCCGTCGGCGTGGGCGTGTTTTCGGTCTCAGCGTCGGCCATGGATGACGTGGCGCTTGGCGCCTCTCCCCGGGGCGGCGCGCATGCGCAGCCCCCTTGCGTCAAGGTCCGCAGGAGCAAGCGGTGTGCCAAAGGCGGGCGCGGCGCGGCATCGGCCGGAACCGGCCCTGGCGCGGCTGGCGGCGGGGGTGCGGCGTCAGGAGCGGGGCCGGACGGGGCCGCGCGGCGTCAGGGTTTTGCGCGCGGCGCGCGGTTTTCAGACGTTCGCGGTGGGGGCGAGCCGGGCCGGACGGGTCAGAAAGGGGGCGCCACGGCGGGCGCGGGAGGGCCGCGGGGCCTACACGCCGGCCGCGGTCAGACGCAACGGCGTCCGCGAGGCCGCCGCCGGCGACCCCGGGTCCGGAATCTTGATCTTGTACCGCTTGAGCTTGGCGTGCAGCGTGGCCCGGGTGATGCCGAGGAGCGCGGCCGCGCGGGTCCGCTGCCAGCCGGTCTCCTTCAGGGCCCGGGTGATGAAGAGCCGTTCGGCGGTTTCGAGCGAGAAGTCGTCGCTCGGGACGGTTAGCTTGTCGCCGGCGACCGGCAGCCGGTCCGGGTCGGTCGGCAGGCGGAGGCTGTCGGGGGTGATCCGGTCCGACGTCTCCAGGATCATGGCCCGCTCGATGGTGTTGCGGAGTTCGCGGACGTTGCCGGGCCAAGGGTGCTCCATGAGGCGGGCCTCGGCCTCCGGCGCCAGGCCCCGCACCCGATCGCGGGCGGGCTGGGCGGAGGTCTCGACGAAGTACCGGGCCAGCAGGGGGACGTCCTCACGCCGCCCGGGAGCCCGCAGGGGCGGCAATTCGACCGGGAAGACGGCCAGCCGGTAGTAGAGGTCGCGGCGGAAACGGCCCTCGCGGCTCTCGAGCTCCAGATCGCGGTTGCTGCTGGCGATGAGGGTGCAGCGGCAGTCCAGGTCTCGCGTGCCGCCCACCTTGCGGAACCGGCGCTCCTGGATGACGCGAAGGAGCTTGGCCTGGAGTTCGGGCGGCATCTCGCTGATCTCGTCGAGGAAGAGGCTGCCGGTGCCAGCGACCTCAAACAGGCCCGTCTTGTCGCGGTCGGCGCCGGTGAAGGCCCCCTTGACGTGGCCGAAAAGCTCGCTCTCCAGGAGCGTCGCGGTCAGGGCGGCGCAGTTGACGGCCACGAAGGTCTCGGGGGTGCCCCCGCGCAGGGCGTGGACGGCGTGGGCGGCCAGTTCCTTGCCGGTGCCGGTCTCGCCGGTGATGAGGACGGGGTTGCAGGCGCTTTCGGCCACCAGCCGGAGCATCCGCAGGACGGTCCGGGTGCCCTCCGCATGGCCGACCAGCGGCACCTCGGAGGGGCATTCCGGGGCGAAATACTGCTGCCGGTGCCGCCCGCTCGCCCCCGTTCGGGCCACCGTCAGCAGCCGCGTGACCTCCTGGTCGGCCATCGGGACGCTGACATAGTCGCGGGCCCCGTGGCGCATGTAGGTGACGGCCGCGTCGACGTCCGGGCGGTCCGAGAGGACGACGACGGGCGTCTCAGGCAGGACCTCGCGGAGTTGCTTCAACAGGGCCAGGCCCTCGTCCTTGGGCACCGACTCGCGGACCACGACCAGGTCGGGGTGGGTTTCGCGGGTGGCCCGGAGGGTCTCTTCGGGGCTGGCGGCGGAGATGACGCGCTCCGAAAGCGGCTCGAGCGGACAGTCCGACGGCGACGGAGGGCTTCCGAGGGCCACCACCGTCTGCAGTGACAGGGTGTTGTCACATCCCATCCAAGATGTCCCCAGCGTTTTCGACGTGCGGGGCGCCGCCGGCCGGGCCGCGGAACGCGGCCCCCGACGACCGGCTGGCCTGTCCCGGGGCCGGGCGCGGTCACGGAGCCCATCAGGGATTTCCTGATGGTCCTGTAGTCGGCGGCCGCGGGGCCGCGCCTTTAGGGAAGTTGGCGCTTCCGGGGAATCGGGACTTCCCGATCCCGATTGGGGGCATCCCTGTCAGCATCAGCGCGCAGGCGCCAAGGCGCACATTAGAGTAAACACAACGCCCGCACTGTAAACGTTGATGTAGGACGAGTCCGGCGCGCGGCGCGGCCCGTCGCTTGGCCTCGGCACGCGCGAGGGGACGCAGGCGGAAGGGATTGCCGGTTGGCAGGAACCGATTTCCGGCCGGAACTGCGGCTTCTCGGGTAAGGGATTGCCTTACAGGATTCCCCTAGGCGACGTAAGTCAAGTTCTGGTGGGGGGTTGCGAAGAGCTCTGGCCTCGGCCTCGGGCTCTGGCACGGGGGTTGCTTAGGGGTTCGGGCCGAGGAGCAGACTATGTCCCCAATCGCCATCGATGCCGTCAGCACCGTGATTCCCGCGGCACCCTCGCCGCGCGGTGCCGCTCCCCGTCCGAGCCGGCCATTCGACATGGAGGCCGACGCGCCTGAGGCGGGGCCGGTGGGTGTCGGGAAAGCGGAAGCCGGGCAGGAAGCGCCTCGCCCGGAGGCCGAGTCCGGCGCGGAAAAGAAAAAGAATATGACGGAGACCCCGAAACGGGCGGGCGATGCGCCGGTCGCGCCCGCGAAGCCCGTCAAGGGCGAGGACGCCGCGGCCGCGCAAGAGGTGATGGCGGCCGCGCTCCTCGAGACCCCCGCCGCGGCGCAGCCGGCCGTGCCGACGGCCACGGACGCCGCGACGGCGCCGGTACCGACCGGCGAGCCCGCACCGGGCCAGACGCCGGGCTCGGTGGCGGCGGCGGACGGGAGCGCCCAGCCGCACGCCTCGGCGGCGCCCCCGCCGACGCCTGAAGCGGCACTTCCGCGGGACGTCCTCGCGAACGGCCCGGCGGCGACGCCCGCGAACCCGACCGCGCCGGCGCCGGCCGAGGCAAGCCGGCCGACCCCGACCGAACCCCCTGCCGCAGTTGCCCCGAGCGCGACGGCCGGCCCGGCGTCTGACCCCGCCCAGCCGGCCGTCGCCGCATCTGCCGTTCCCGCCGCTGCCGAGGTCCGCGAGGACGGGGCGTCCGCCGAGACGGGCGGCCGTCCGGACGCGGGCGCGCGGCGGCGTGCGGCCTCGGCCCTGAAGGCCCAAACGGGCGCCGCGGGCACGCCGTTGGCCGAAACCGCGTCGGCCGGCCCCAAGGCCGAGGGCTTCCAGGTGGTCGCCCAACCTGACGGCACGGTCCAGATAGCCCGGCCGGCGGCCCCGGCGTCCGAGGCGCGGCCGCAGACGGCGGCCGTCACCGCCGCGGCGGAGGCGCCCGCGCAAGCCGCGCCGGCGTCCCCGGGGGCGGCCACGTCGACGGCCGACGCCCGCGGGCCGCACGCCCCGCTCTCGGACCAGGTGGCCGATACGGTCCGGGAGGTGGCGTCGCAGCGGGGCCGCGAGGTGGTCGTCACGCTCCGGCCCCCCGAGCTTGGCCGCATCCGCGTCGCCGTGGCCGTCGAGGGCGACCAGTTGCGCGCCACGGTGCGGGTGGAACAGCCCGAGACGCTGGCGCGGCTGGAGCGCGAGGCGGGCGGCCTGGTGGCGCGGCTGCAGGAGGGGGGCATCCAGCTGCGGCGCCTCGACGTGGCGCTGAACGACCCCCAGACGCCGCACCAGGGCGGACAGAACCCCCTGCAGGGCGGATGGAACGGGGCGCCGGGCGGCCAGCCGGGCCGCGACGACGGCCTGGCCGACGCGGGCGGCGCGGGCGACGAGCCCGGCGCGGCCGAGGCCGTCGGCATCGAGAGCGACTCCGACCCCGGCGCCGCCGCGAGCGGCCGCCTGAACGTCACCATCTGACCCCAGCGAGGCCCCTATGGCGAGCATGGACGTGACGTCGGCCCAGGCGGAAGGCCTGAAACTCGACTACCTGAACCTGATGGTGACGCAGCTCCGGTACCAGAACCCGCTGGAGCCGATGGACCAGTCGGACATGACGGCGCAGCTGGCGCAGATCTCGCAGCTGGAGCAGCTCGAAAAGGTTAACAGCCGGTTCAGCGACGTGCTCCAGGCCGCCGAACGCCAGTATGCCGCCTCCCTCATCGGCCGCGACGTCTCTTTCGACGCCGGCGACGGCGAGACCACCTTGACGGGGCCGGTGCTGGGCGTCGCTCTGGGCGCCGGCGGCGTGCTGCTCCAGGTGGGCAGCCAGGTGGTGGACCTGGACGACGTGTACACGATCGGCACCTCGGCCGCGGGGTCGCTCTCGGCGGCCGACCGCGACGCCGCGGCGGCGCTGCTGGGCCGCGAGGTGACGTACGTGCCGCCGGGCGGCGGGTCGCCCATGACCGGCACCGCCACGGGCATCCTTGCCGACGACGGCCAAGCCTACATGGTCGTGGGCGGCCAGGCGGTGCCGCTGGCGAGCTGCCAGGCGGCGTCGGACGCGGCCGCGGGGTCGCTCTCGGCGGCCGACCGGGCACAGGCCGCGGCGCTGGTGGGCAAGCAGATCCGCTACCTCCCCGAGGGCGAAGGCACGCTCCGCACGGCCACCGTGACGGAGGTCCGCCTCGACGCCGACGGCAACCTGGTGCTGGTGGCCGGCGGCGAGACGGTGGCGGCGAGCGCGGTCGACTCGGTTCTGTAGAAACGAGGACTCGGCCCCCGGCCGGGGCCATGAGGAGACAGGCATGAGCAACGCACTGATGTCGGGCGTCACGGGGCTCCAGGCCCACCAGAAGATGCTGGACGTGACGGGCAACAACCTGGCCAACGTCAACACGTACGGCTTCAAGTCGAGCCGCGTCGTCTTCTCGGAGCTCCTGGCCGAGACGATGCGCGACGCCACGCAGCCCAGCGACACGATGGGCGGGACGAACCCGGCCCAGGTGGGTAGCGGCGTGGCGGTCGGGAGCATCGACCAGAACATGGCTCAGGGTAACCTGGTCAACACGAGCCGTCCCCTCGATATGGCCATCGAGGGTGCCGGGTACTTCGTCCTGAGCGACGGCGAGCAGCAGGCCTACACCCGGGTCGGCAGCTTCGCCGTCGACGCCGAGTACTACCTGGTGGACCCCGGCACGGGCTACCGCGTCGAGCGGATGGGCAGCGTGGGGGTGGCGGCGGGGTTCCAGGACCCGGTCGACGACTTCATCAAGATTCCCTACAACGTGGCTCTGCCGGCCAAGGCGACCGAGACCGTCACCTTCTCCGGCAACCTGAGCGCCGATGCCGCCAACCCGACCACGAACCTGCTCTCCAGCGGCGTCCAGTATACCGACACCGGGTCGCTGGCGTCGGCGGCCACGCTGCTGGCGGACCTCGACCAGGGGAGCGGCCTGGCCGCCGGCGACACCATCACCATCACCGGCACGGACCGCGGCGGCGGGGCGGTGGCCGACGTCTTCACCCTGGCCGCCGGCTCGACCCTCGGCGACCTCTGTGCCGCCATCAACGCCGCCTTCAGCGGATCGACCTGCGCGGTGACCAACGGCGAGCTCCGCCTGACCGACAACGCGAGCGGCTACAGCCAGACGGACCTGTACCTGGCGTACGCGGGGGGCGGGGCGCTGGAGCTACCGGCGTACTTCAACCTGCTGGCGGCCGGGGGCGGCGAGGCCAAGAACACCAACGTCGAGGTCTTCGACCAGCAGGGCATCAGCCACGTCATGAGCGTCTCGTTCGTCCGCACCGACACCCCCAACACCTGGGACGCCGTCCTGACGAGCCTGAGCGGCGACACGGTGCTGGACGACCGGCGCGTGCGCGGCATCACGTTCGGCCGCGACGGCAGCTTCGGCGGCATGGACGGGACGATCGGCGACACGCCGAGCTTCACGGTCCGGTTCGGCGGCCTGACGGGCGACACCGCGACGCTGAACCTGGACCTCGGGACCGTCGGCGGGTTCGACGGCCTGAGCCAGTTCGGCGCCCCGACCTCCACCGTGGCGGCCAACGGCCAGGACGGCTACGAGGCCGGGTACCTGTCGAGCCTCTCGGTCAGCCGCGAGGGCACGTTGGTCGGCATGTTCACCAACGGCGTCCGCCGCGACATTGCCGCCCTCAAGCTCACCACTTTCCAGAACCCGGCGGGCCTGACGAGCGTCGGCAACGGCTACTACGAGGCGTCGGCGAACTCCGGCGACCCCGTGCCGACGCTGGCCCTGGCGGGCGGGGCGGGGGCCGTCAACGGCGGCTCGCTCGAACGCTCCAACGTCGAGACCGCCCAGGAGTTCGTGAACCTCATCCAGGCGCAGAACGGCTTCCAGGCCAACGCCCGGACCATCCGCATCACCAACGAGATGCTCCAAGAACTGGCCAACCTGATCCGCTAACCGCCCATGACCCTGCCGCCGCTCAACTGGACCGCGCTGGCCGCTACCCCGGTCGACCGCCTCCGGGCCCTGGCCCGCTGGGACGAGTACGTCGCCAGCGGCTGGGACCTGTGGCTGCCCGTGCTGGCGACGCTGGTGGTCGGCGGCCTGCTGGTGGGGCTGTACGCGGCGTGGGCGCGGCGGCGGCGGGCGCTGGCGGCGTTCCTGGCGTCGGCGGCGCGGCTGGGCCTTTCGGCCGAGGAGCAGGCGGCCCTGGCGTGCGTCGCGCGCCTGGCCGGCGCCCGGCCCTACGGTCTGGTCTACGCCGACGAGGCGGTCTTCGAGCGCGGCGCGGCGGCGCTGGCGGCCGGGCAGGCCGTCGAAGGCGTGCCCGCGGCGCGGCTTACGGCGCTGGCGGCCCAGATGCCGGCGGTGCGGACGAAGCTGGGCTTCGCGTTCGACGCCGCCGAAGGCGAGGGCGCGGACGGCGCGGCACGGCTCCAGGCGAAGCAACGCGTGACGGTGGCTTTCCGGGACGGTCGGACGGTGGCCGCGCGGGTCAGCCGCGTCGACGGCCGCCGCGTGACGCTCCAGGTGGAGGCCCCGGCCGACGAGGCGACGGGCCGGCCGTGCGTCCTGCGGACGGCGGTGGGGCGGACGCCCTGGGAGATCGACGCGTCGATCGTCGCCGGCGCGGGCGAGCTGCTGGTCCTGCACGTGGTGAGTGCCCCGCGGCGGGCGGACCTGCGCCGGTTCGCGCGCGTGGCCGCCGACCGCGAGGTGTACCTGGCGCCGTACCCGCTGGTGAAGCGCGGCACTGAGGAGACGCTGCCGACGTTCGTGCCCGGGCGGCTGCGGGAGATGGGCGGGCCGGGCCTGCTGGTGGAGACCGACCCCGCCGCCGAGGACGAGGCGGGCGGCATGACGCCCGGCCAGCGCGCCCTGGTGGTCCTGAAGGTCCACCCGAAGCGGACGCTGGAGGCCCCCGCGACGGTGCGGCGCGTGGAGACCGACGGGGCCGGCTGCCGCGCGGTGGCCCTGGAACTGGCGGGCCTGACGGACGAGGAGGTCGGATACCTGGTGCGCGAGACCCACGCCCTGGAGCGCCGGGCCGCCGCCCTGGCGGACCCGGAGGCGGGCGCCCCGCGGGAGGCCGTCCATGTATGAGCACTCGGTGACGACGCTGGGGGCCCTGTCGGACCAGTACCACGTCGTCGCGCACAACCTGGCCAACGCCAACACGGTGGGCTACAAGCGGCGGTTCCCGACGATGACGTACGACGACGGGGCGGCCGGGGCGCCGACCGCGGCGTCGGGCATCGCGGGCACGGTCGGCGAGACGATGGTGGACTTCACGCAGGGAAACATGGTGCGGACGGGGCGGCCGCTGGACGTCGCCCTGCACGGCAAAGGGTTCCTGGTGCTGGAGACGCCCGACGGCCCGCGGTATACGCGCAACGGGACGCTGCAGATCGACCCGGAGCGGAAGCTGGTCGACGGCCAGGGCCGGGCTTTCCTCGGCCGCAGCGGGCCGATCATCCTGCCGCCCACCGCCAGTGCCATGACGCTGCATATCGGCGAGGACGGGACGCTCTCGGCCGAGGGCCGCACGTTCGGCCGCCTGAAGGTCGTCCGGTTCGAGCAGACGCAGGGCCTGATTCCCGAAGGCCACAGTGCCTACCGGGCGCCGAAGAAGACCACGCCGCAGGAGGACCCCGAGACGCTGGTCCAGCAGGGCTTCCAGGAGGCCTCGAACGTCGAGGTGGTGGAAGAGTTGGTGGGCCTGATCCGGCTGTCGCGGCTGTACGAGGCGAACGTCAAGGCGATCCAGGCCCAGGGCGAACGTTCCCAGAACATCCTCCAGGTCGCGATGGCCTGACCGCGGCCGCACCCGACAAGGAGACGGACCGATGCTGCGAGCCTTTTCCACTGCCGCCACCGGCATGACCGCCCAGCAACTGATCGTCGACACGATCGCCAACAACCTGGCGAACATGAACACGGCGGGGTTCAAGCGGACGCAGATCGATTTCCAGGACCTGGTGTACCTGCGTCTGGCGGAGCCGGGGCGCGAGATCGCCGCCGGCGTCGTGGCCCCGAGCGGGTTCGAGATCGGGTCCGGGGTGCGGCCGGCGTCGACGCTGAAGGTCTTTACGCAGGGCGAGATGGAGAACACCGGGCGCGACCTGGACCTGGCGATCCAGGGGGACGGGTTCTTCAAGGTGACCACGCCGGGCGGCGACGAGCGGTACACCCGCGACGGCTCGTTCCGGATGAACTCCGAAGGCAAGCTCGTCACGTCGGCCGGCTACGAGGTGGACCCGGGCATCAGCATCCCGCAGGACGCGCGGAGCGTCTCGGTGGGGGCGGACGGGACGGTGACGGTCTTCAGCGGCTCCGACAGCGCGGGGTCCGCGGTCGGGAAGATCTCGCTCGTACGGTTCCCGAACCCGTCGGGCCTGGCGAGCGAGGGCGACAACCTGCTCTCGGAGACGCCGGCCTCGGGCGGGGCGATCACGGGCACGGCCGGCGAGTCCGGCTTCGGGACGATCCAGTCCCGGTTCCTGGAACGGTCGAACGTGCAGATGGTGACGGAGCTGGTGAAGCTGATCACGGCCCAGCGGGCGTACGAGATCAACTCGCGGGCGATCCGGGCCGGCGACGAGATGCTGACCACCGCGAATCGGCTGGTGGGCTAGGAGGCGCCATGCGACGTGCCGTGCTGATTGCCCTCGTGACCGGCCTCGCGGCCGCGCCCGGCGGGCGCGCCGCCGCCAAGGCCGACCCCGCGGTCGTCATCCACCTGCCTCGCCTCATCCGCGTCGAGCTCGACGAGATGGACCTCGGGATGATCGTGGTGGTGCAGGCCGACGACGAGCCGACGCTGAAGCGCGTCACGGCCATCCCCATGGGCCGCGCCCCCTGGTCCGGCGAGAAGATGACCCTCGACCGGGCGACCCTCCTGGCGCGCCTCGCCAGCCACGGCGTCGCGAAGGAGGCCGTCACGTTCACGGGGGCGTCCGAGGTGGTGGTCGTCCGCGAGGAGCAGACCATCAAGAGCGAAGACCTGGTGGAGGCGGCCCGGGAGTTCCTGGAGCAGGGGCGGCCGGCCCCGGCGGGGACGGAGTGGCAGCTCTGGCGCGAGCCGGACGCCCTGCGGATTCCGGCGGGGGTGACCGCGTCGCTCCGGCCCGAGTTCACGCCGCACGCCGTCACGGGCGAGGTCAAGGTCCGCGTCCAGGTCGCCCCGGAAGGCGACGACCAGGCCCTGGGCGGGTCGTACGTGGTGTTCCGGATGGCGTACCCGCACCGGCGGCTTGTGGCGACGCTGCCCATCCCGAAAGGCCAGATGATCACGGCCGCCAACACGCGCGTCGAGATCGTCCAGGGCGATCGGCCCCAGCCGTCGGAGTGGATTCCGCCGTACGGGCGGCTGGCGACGCGCGACCTGGACGCCGGCGACGAGGTGACGCTCTCGGTGGTGCGGGCGCCCCGGCCGCAGCGGCTCGTCCGGCGCAACGACACCGTGGTGCTGACGCTGGAGGGGCAGGGGTTCCGGCTGCGGGCCCTGGGCCAGGCGCTCCAGGACGGATACGCCGGCGACGTGATCCGCGTGCGGAACGTGGACTCGAAGCGGACCGTGTACGCGACCGTTCAGGAGGACGGGACCTGCGTGCCGGTCTTTGATCTGGAGAGCCCCGTGGCGGGGTCCTAGGAAGGGAGAGACACATGCGTCGAACGCTCATCCTGGCGGCGCTGGCGGGGCTTGCGGTCGCGACGGCGGCGCGGGCCGGGTCCATCTGGGCCCGGGCCGAGGGCCGCAGCGGCACCCGCCCGGTGGCCGTCTTCGCGGACGACACCGCGCGGGCCGTCGGAGACGTCGTGACCATCGTCATCAACGAACACAGCGTCATCAACAACGACACCACGCGGGCCAACGACAAGGACGCCAACCGCAACGCCACCACCAACGGCACGGTGAACGTCCAGGACATCGCCCACTGGTGGAGCAAGCAGGGCCACGACTTCACGCTGCCCACCATCGGGGCGACCAGCACGGCCGGGCACGATTTCACCGGCACCGCCGGCTACGAGACCGACCGTGAGATCACCGACCAGGTGACCGTCGTCGTCCAGGACGTGATGCCGAACGGGAACCTTGTCGTGACGGGCAGCCGCACCCGCCTCGTCAACGGCGACGCCCAGGTCATCCGCGTCAGCGGCATTGTGCGGCCGAGCGACCTGACCTTCGCCAACACGGTGCGGAGCGACCAGGTGGCCGACTTCCGCATGACCGTCGAGGTGGACGGGCCCGAGACGCACTGGACCAACCCCGGGTGGCTGGGCCGACTTCTGAACTGGCTGAGCCCGTGGTAGCCGAGCCCCCGAACGCGGAGGAGACACGATGCCGCATCCCAGCCGCAACCTGACGCCGGCCCTCGCGGCGGTGGTGCTCGCGGCCCTCGCGGCCGCGCCGGCCCGGGCCGAACGTATCAAGGATATCGCGACCGTCCAGGGCGTGCGGTCCAACCCCATCCAGGGCTACGGCCTCGTGGTGGGCCTGAACGGCACCGGCGACGGCGGCACCCTCTCCAGCCGCATGCTGGCCAACGCCCTGAGGCGGCATCACCTGGCGGTGGACCCGGCGGACGTGGTGACGGACAACGTGGCGGCGGTGGTGGTGCGGGCCGAGTTGCCTCCCTTCGCGCGGTGCGGCCAGCAGATCGACGTCGAGGTCTCGGCGATCGGCGGGGCGACGAGCCTGCAGGGCGGGTCGCTCCTGATGACGCCGCTCCGCGGGGCCGACGGCCAGGTCTACGGCGTGGCCCACGGGCCGGTCATCATCGGCGGCTTCTCGGCCTCCGGCGACCGGGCCTCCATCCAGCAGAACCACGTCACCGTCGGCCGCATCCCCGGCGGCGCCAACGTCGAACGCGAGGAACTGGCCGAGACGTTCCAGTCGGGCGGCGTGACGCTGAACCTCGTCAACCCCGACTACACGACGGCCGAGGAGGTGCGGGCCGCGGTCAACGCGATATACCCCGGGGCGGCCGAGACGCTCGACGGCGGAACGGTCCACGTCCGCGTGCCACCCAGCCTCCGCCGCGCCGAACTCGCCCACTTTATCGACCGCATCAGCCGCCTCGAAGTCCAGGTCGACTCGCCCGCCGTGGTGGTCATCAACGAGCGGACGGGAACGGTCGTCGTGGGCGAGAACGTGGGCGTCTCGACGGTGGCGATCTCGCACGGAAACCTGTCGATCATCACGCAGGAGAAGGACTACATCTCGCAGCCGCTGCCGTTCTCGCGGGCGGGAACCAGCGAGCGGACGCAGCGGACGGAGATCACCGCCGTCGAGGGCGAAGGGGCGCTGCACGTCGTCGAGCGCAAGGTCTCGGTCTCGGAACTCGCCCGGGCCCTCAACGCCATGGGCCTGACACCGCGCGACCTCATCTCCATCTTCGAGGCCCTCCGCCAGGCGGGGGCCCTCCAGGCCCAGATCAAGGCAATGTAGGAGACGCCGCCGTGACCGGCATCGACCCGACCGCCCAGCCCGTGACGCCTGACCTGCCGGGGCCCGACGCGCGCGCCCCGCGGGCCCTGGGCGAGACCCCGGCCACGGACCCGCGCCGCGCTCGCCAGGCCGCGCGCGACTTCGAGTCGGTCTTCATCCACCGGGTGATGGAAGCGATGCGGCGGACGGTCCCGAAGGGCGGGCTGCTCTCCAGCGGCGCGTCGGAGCAGATGGAAGGCCTCTTCTGGATGTACCTCAGCCGCGAGGTGGCCGCCAAGGGCGGCTTCGGCCTGTGGAAGGAACTGGCGCGGCGGGTGGAGGCGTTCGGGGAGGCGGCGGCCGGCGAGGCGCCCGGCGCCGCCGGCGGTGAGGCGCTCGGGGAGGTGAAGGCGTGACCCGAGCCGCGACCGTGCCCGGCGCGGCGCTTGTGGCGCCGCTGGTGGAGGCCGCCAATGCCTCGGCCGCGCTCGCCGAGCGGGCCTGCGAAGACCTGCTGGCGGTGGCGGAGGCGGCGAAGGCCCGCGACGACGCGGCCCTGGAGGCGGCGACGCGCACCGCGGCTGAGACGGAGCACGAACTGGCCGAGGTCGGCCGCCGCCGCGAAGCGGCGCGGGCGGCCGTGGCCCGGGTGCTGGGGCGGCCGGCGGAGGAGGTGACGCTGACGGCGCTGGCGGCCGTGCTGCCGGCGGCCGAGGCCGAGGCCGTCCGCCGCTGTCGCGACCGCGCCCGGCGGGCCGCCGAGGCCCTCCGCGACCGGCACCTGCGCACGGCGGTCCTCCTGGCGGAGTTCGCCAAGGCCAACCGGAACGTGCTCCGCGACCTGCTGCCGCGCCCCACCGAGGCGCGAACCTACGGGACGGATGGCTCGACCGGCGCGGGGCCGGCCGCGGGCCTGGTGGACGCGAGGCGGTGACATGAGCGACCTGATGATCGGCCTGAGCGGCCTCAACGTGGCCCGAAAAGCCATGGAGGTCATCGGCAACAACATCGCCAACGCCTCGACCGAGGGCTACCACCGGCAGGAACTGGTGGTGGAGCCGGTCCGGGCGGCGGGGGTGTCGAACGTGAGCGTCGGCCGCGGGGCCGAGGCCACCGGCATCCGCCGCCTCATGGACCCCATCCTCGACCGCGAAATCCGCCGCCAGCACCCCGACCTCGGCCAGGTGGCCCAGGAACTCGCGACGCTGACCTCGCTGGAGAACATCCTCGGGACGCTCTCCGGGGAGGGCCTGACGACGGCGATGAACCGGTTCTTCGGGGCCCTGCGCGAGTTGGCGAGTCAGCCGGAGAACCCGGCGCTGCGCGGCGCCGCCGTCTGGGCTGCCGACGTCCTGGCCGCCCAGTTCAACACCACCGGCGACGCCATCGTCGGCCTCCAGGACCACGTGCTGCGCGAGGCCCAGACGACCGCGGGCGAGATCAACGGCCTGGCCACCCAGATTGCCGACCTCAACGGCCGCATCGAGGCCCTCTTCGCCCAGGGCGTGACCGACAACACCCTCCTCGACCAGCGGGACCAGGCGCTGACGGCCCTGGCGGAACTGGCCGACATCACCGTCAACGACGGCGAGTACGGGAGCGTCACGGTCCGCGTCTGGGGCACCGTCGCGGTCCTCCGCAACCGCGTCACGGAGATCGAAGTCGACTATGCGGGTGAGGACCTGATCGGCGTCAGCGCCGCCGGGGCCTCCAATTACGAGAGCGGCCTGCGCGGCGGGAAACTGGGCGGCCTGCTGGCCCTGCGGAACGAGATTCTGCCCGACGTGGCCGACCGGCTTGACATCCTCGCCCACGAGGTCGCGCACGGCGTCAACCGGCGCCACGTCCAGGGCGTCGGCACCGCCGGCTCGTTTACCGAACTCATCGGCTGGGGCCTGGCCGAGGGCACCCTCGACGGCTGGGACCCGCCCGTCGCGGCCGGCGC
>CAYNLG010000006.1:0-9890 GCA_964397995.1 uncultured Anaerolineales bacterium | reverse complement strand
TGCTCATCGACGAATCGGTCACGCCGCTGATCATCTCCGGCGACGCGCCCAACACCGAGCAGGTCGAAGCGTTTGCCCAGGCCGCGTCGCTGGCCGGCGCCCTGCGGCTCCGGGTGACCGACACCGCCACCGGCGACATCACCCGCCACACCCTGGCCATCGACCCGGCGACGCAGGACCGCGACGACCTCGTCGCCCTGTTCGACGCCGTGCCGAACCTGTCGGCGGAGCTGACGCGCGACCGCCTCCGCATCACGGCCGACGCCGGGTTCACCTTCGACTTCCTCCCGGCGGTCGGCCCGGCGCCCGCGACCAGCGCCGTCATGGGTACCGCCGAGGTGACCGTCGGCGGCAATTACACGGGCGCGTCGAACCAGGTCATCACCTGCACCGTCGTCGGGACCGGCCAGGTGGGCGTCACCGACGGCCTGACGCTCCGCGTGACGGACGCGGGCGGCAACGTGCTCAAGGAGGCGGTCGTCGGCCTCGGGTACGCCGAGGGCGACCCGATCGTCCTGGAGGACGGGCTGCGCGTGGCCATCGGGCGGGGCACCCTGAACGCCGGCGACACGTTCACGATCGACGCCCTGGCCGACAGCGACCCATCGGACCTCTTGGCGGCCGCGGGGATCAACTGCCTGTTCGAGGGTACGACGGCCCGGACGCTGGGCGTCGCGGCGGGGCTGCGGGAGGACGCCGCCGGCCTGGCCACGAGCCTCTCCGGCACGGGCCTCGACAACCTGAACGCCGCCCGGATGGCCGACGTCGCCGACGCCGACGTGGCCGCACTCGGCGACATGACTCTGACCGAGGGACTGACGCGGCTGGTGACGGACGTGGGGCAGTGGGTGTCGATCCGCGAGGCCCGGTACGAAGGCTTGGCGGCCCTCGTCAGCCAGTTCAAGAGCCAGCGCGACGATATCAGTGGGGTCGACATCAACGATGAGGCCGCCCGCCTGCTCCTCTACGAGCAGATGTTCCAGGGCATGGCCAAGTACCTGACGGTGTGCCAGCGGGCGTACGACTATATGATGGCCATCCTCTAGCGGACGCGGGAGACGCACCATGGCGGGCTGGGGCAGCATCTACAACACGACGCGGGCGGCCCTGCAGCTCCACGCCTCGGAGCTCGCGCGGCTCCAGCAGATGGCCGCCTCCGGCGCCCGCCTTATCAAGGCCTCTGACGGGCCCACCGAGGCGTTCCACATGCTGACCCTCCGGGCCCAGAGCGACAGCTTGGCCGTCTACGCCAAGAACCTGAACGCCGTGACCGACTCGCTGAGCATCGCCGGCGAGACCCTGGAGCAGATCTGGGAGAGCGTCACGCGGGTGCGGACCCTGGTGACCCAGGCCTCCAGCGGTACGTACTCGGCCGAGGACCGCGTCCCGATCGCCCGCGAGATCGACGGCCTGCTGGAGCAGTGCGTCTCGCTGGCCAACATTCAGCACAAGGGCCAGTTCCTCTTCGCCGGGAGCAGCACCGACACGCGGCCGTTTGCCGTCACGCGGTCCGGCGGCCTTATCCAGAACGTCGCGTACGTCGGCGGGGCCGACGACATCAATGTCCCCGTCGGGCCGGGCATCGCCTACGCCGGCGTCCTCGTGGGCCGCGACGTCTTCCGCCTTGACGAACGCGGCGTCCCCGAGGTCCACGGCTCGACGGGCTTGGCGGCCGGCGCCGGGACGCCCAGCGTGCGGGGCCAGGCGTACGTGACACTGGCGCACGACACGACCTCGTATCTCGGGGCGAGCGGCATTGCCGCCGGCACGTCCTCCGCCTCGGGCGACACCGTCCTCGGCAACGGCCACACCCTCGCCATCGACGTCCCCGCGGGGACGCTGAGCCTGGACGGCGGCCCGGCCGTCAGCTTCACGGGCGCCGAGACCGACCTGGCCGTCACCAGCGACGCCGGCGACACCGTCACCGTCGACGTCACGGGCCTCGTGCCCGGCTTCGTCGGCACGGTCAACCTGGAGGCCAGCGGCCGCGTCTCCATCGACGACGGCGCCACGTGGGGCGGCCTCAACTTCGCCAGCCCGAACCAGCCCGTCATCGACGGCACCACCGGGCGCGTGCTATACATCGACGCCACCGGCATCGAGCGGACGGGCGTCGACGCCGTCCGCCTGCCCGGGACGTACGACCTGTTCGAGACCCTGGCCACGGCCCGTGACCTGATGCTCGGCACCCGGGACCTGCCCGACGACCTCCAGCTGGAGCTGCTGGAAGAGGTGGCCGGGTCCCTGAACGAGGTCGGCCGGGCCCTGATGCGGAGCCAGACGACGGTGGGGGCGCGGCTGGGGGCGATCGAGACCCTCGGCGACAGCCTTGAGAACGTGAAGCAGTACGTGGACGACGACGCGGCGTCGCTGGAGAACGCCGACATGGTGATCGTCGCGACCGACCTGGCCCGCCGCCAGACCCTCTACGAGATGACCCTGGCCGCCACCCAGCGGCTGCTGAGCCTGTCCCTGCTGGACTTCATTTGAGTCCGTCCCCCCCTGGAGGCCCGCCAAGGCCGTGCACGCCGTCGCCATTGTGAGCCGCCTGCTGGACGCCACGCGGGCCTTCCTGAAGGCTGTGGCCGCCCGGCCGGAGGTGCGCCTCACGCTCGTGAAGGGCGACGCGGAGCCGGAGGCGGCGTTGCGGGCGGCCGCCGCGGCCGATCGGCTCTGGTTCGAGGGCGACGGGCCCCTCCTGGAGGCCTTGGCCACCGCGCCCGACGCGGCGTGGCTACCCCGGGCGACCCTCCACGTGTCTGCTGCTGACCTTGATGCCGACCGGCTGCGGACGCTGGCCCCGCTCGTCGGGACGGTGGTCGTCGAACCCGCGACGGCGGCACCTGACCTGCCCGAGGGCATGGAACTTCGCCGCGCGGGCGACGTCGGGGCCCTAGTGGCCGCGCTGGCCGCCCCGGGCGGCGACCTGACCGGCTCGGAGTGGGAGGCTGTCCTGGCGGCCGCGGCGGCCGCGCGCGGCACCGTCCGCATCGAGGGCGATGCCCCGCGGGCCCTGCGGCAGCTGGTCGAGACCGGGTACGGCCGGCCGATCCCCGCCTCGGACGACGCCGACACCGTCCTGGCGTGGGCGCCGGGGCAGGGCGGCGCGGCCCCGGGGTGCACCGTGGGCGTCCGCGACGGCGCCCCGCACGCTCCGCCGCAGGCCGTGTCCGACGGCGGGCCGCTCGTTACCGCCATCGTCTTCGCCCATAACGCCGAGCAGACGCTGGGCCGGTGCCTTGCGAGTTTGCGGGCCCAGACGTGGCCGCACCTGGAGATCCTCGTCGTCGACGACGGCTCGACGGACGGGACGCGCGGCGTGGTGGATGGGCACTTGCATGACGCCCGCGTTCGATATTTGCACAAACCGCACTCCGGCCGGCCCGAGAGCCGGAACCTTGGCCTGGCCGAGGCGCGGGGCGAGTGGGTCGCCTGGCTGGGGGCCGACGACGAGGCCCTGCCCGGGCGCATCGCCGCCCAGGTTCGGGCCGCCCTCGCCACCGGGGCCGACGTCGTCCATGCCGACGGGGCGCTGCATGGCCCGGACGGGCGGCTCCTGGCCGTGCGGCGGTACCGGCCGCTGCAGGCTGCCGACCTGCCGGCGCGGCTGCTGGCCGGATTGGCCGGAATCTGCCCGATTCTGGACACCACGGCCCTGGTACGGGTGGGGCTGTACGACCGGCTGGGGGCCTACGACCCCGCCTTCGCGCGGTGCCAGGACTACGACCTGTGGGTTCGCGCGGCCCTGGCGGGGGACGTCCGCTGGCACCTGGTGCCGGTGCCGCTCGTGCGGGTCCACCGGTCGGCCCGGTCCGGGGCGATGCTGCGGGAGGCGGCCGGGTACTGCCACCGGATCGCGCGGAAGCTGCTCGACGGGGCGTCGCCGGAGGCTCTGGCGGGGCCCCTGGCACGTCGTTTGCACTGGAATCCGCAGGAGACGGTTTCGCGCCGTCTGCTCGCGACGGCCGAGGTGTACGGCGTGGCGGCGGACCATCCGCTGCGGGCCGACGCCGCGGCCCTGCTTGCCGGGGCGCCGGTAGCCGCGGCGGGCGCATGACCACGCTCGGATGGAGGACGGAAGGAGCGGCCTGTGGCGGAACCGACGCCGACCTATGACCTGTGCTCGCACCTGGCGGAAGCGGGCCGCCACGCCGAGGCCCTCAAGGCCTACGAGGGCTACCTCCACGCCCATCCCGACGATGGCCACGCCCTGAACGACGCCGGGGCGCTGCTCTACGCGCTCGGGCGCCTGGACGAGGCGGCCGCGCGCCTGGCCTCCGCCGCCGACCGCCTGGACGGCGACGCCCGCGGCCAGGCCCTGTGGAACCTGGCGGAGGTGCACTTGGCGGCCGGCCGACCCGAGGACGCGAGCGCCCTGTTCCCGGCGCTCAGCGCGGCCGGGGTCTTCACGTCGGACCTCGCGAACCGGACGGCCGAGGCCTTCCTGGCCCGCGGCGACCGGGGCGGGGCGGTCGAGACGATGATCCGCAGCCTCGGCTGCCTGCCCGACCAGCCCCACCTGCTGCCCATTTACCAGGAGTTGCGGGCGGCGCGGCCGAAGGTGGCGATCCTCTGCGAGTTCCCGTCGGCGGCGTTCCTGGGCGACATCCGGGCCTACCTCGAGGCCCGTTTCGAGACCCGGTACATTGAGCCGACGAGCCGCGAGGAGATGGCCGAGACCCTCCGCTGGGCCGACGTCGCCTGGCTGGAATGGTGCACCGAGCAGGCCGTCATCGCCTCGGAACTGCCGAAGACGTGCCGCCTGGTGCTGCGGCTGCACCGGTTCGAGGCCTTCACGCCCTTTGTCGAGCGGGTCCGCTGGGAGGCCATCGACCGGCTGGTCCTGGTCGGCAACCCGGCCGTGCTGGCCCAGCTTCGCCGCCGCGTGCCCGATATCGACACGCGGACGCAGGTGGTGCCGATCCCGAACGGCGTGGACCTGGACCGATTCCCGGCGGTCGAACGCGAACGGGGCACCCACCTGGCCTGCGTCGGGTACCTGAACTGGATGAAGAACCCGGGCCTGCTGCTGCAGGCTTTTGCGCGGCTGTACGCGGCCGACCCGGCCTGGCGGCTGTCGTTCGCGGGCCGGTGGCAGGACGACGGCGTCCTGGCCCAGTACGTGGCCCACCAGATCGACGAGCTGGGCCTCGGCGAGGCCGTCCGGTTCGATGGCTGGCAGGACGACATCACCGCGTGGTTGGCCGACAAGCAGTACCTCGTGTCGGCAAGCATGGTGGAGGGCCACCCCGTGTCGGCCCTGGAGGCGATGGCTCTGGGCCTGAAGCCCGTGCTGCACACGTTCCCGGGGTGGCAGGCCCTCTTTCCGGAGGACTACGTCTGGCGGACGCCGGAGGAGTTCTGCCGCCGCATCCTGGAGGAGCCCTGGGAGCCGGCGGCGTACCGGGCGTTCGTGGCCGACCGGTATCCCCTGGGGCGGCAGCTCGGGGCGGTGAACCGACTGATGCGCGAGCTGGAGGACGACCCCGTGGCCGCCGACGGGCCGCAGGATGTGGGCGGCGGGGACGCCATCGACGCCTTCCTGGACGAAGTGGCCGCCCGCGACGCCACCTGACGAGGACCCTGCCGTGCCGGACGAAGCCCAGGCAACCGGACCGCTCGTGAGCGTCCTGCTCTCGACCTACAACCGCCGCGCCACCCTCCCGAAGGCCCTCGCGAGCGCCCTGGCCCAGACCTACCGGAACCTGGAGGTGATCGTCGTCCGCGATGGCGGGGAGCCCGTGCGGGACCTGGTCGAGGCCCACGCCGACCCGCGGGTCGTCTTCATCGACCGCGACGAGAATCGTGGCCTGGCGGCCAGCCTGAACGAGGCCTTGGGCCGGGCGCGGGGCACGTACGTGGCGTACCTGGGCGACGACGACTGCTACTACCCGCACCACGTCGAGACGCTCGTACGCACGCTCGAAAGCCGGCCGGACTGCGGCGTCGCCTACACGGACCTCTACAAGGTCCATTGCCGCGTCCGGGAGGACGGCACCCGCCAGGTCCTCGGCAAGGCCGTCACCATCAGCCGCGACTTCGACCGGTGGTTCCTGTGCTACTTCAACCTGGCCCTGCACGTGGCCCTGATGCATCGGCGGGACCTGTTGGAGCGGACCGGGCTCTATAACGAGCGGATCCGCGTCCTGATCGACTGGGACCTGACCCGCCGCCTCGGGTTCTACACGGACTTCGTGCACGTGCCGGAGGTGACGGGCGAGTTCTGGGCCACCGTGGCCGACAGCGACCGGATTTCGGTCCGGATGCGGCAATCGGAGGGAGCGTTCCTCACGAACACGTTGTCGATCCGCACCACGCGGCCGCCGAAACCGTGGCCGAAGATGCCGGACCTGTCGGTGGTCCTGCTCGCGGACCGGCTGGACGCGGCGGCCGTGGCGGCCCTGCAGAATGTCTACCGCTGGACGTTCATGCCCTACGAGGTCTACCTGCCCCTGCCGCGGGCCGATCTGGGCCGACTCCAGGCCGATCTGCCGAACCTGGTGCCCGTGCCGATGGCGGACGGGGCGGACGTCGGGGCGCGTCTGGACGCGGCCCTGGAGGCCGTTCAGGGCGACGCCGTGGCCGTCGTGCCGCTGACCGTCACCTTCGGGGCCCTCTGGGTCGAGGACCCGATGTACGCGGCCCTGCACGCCGCCGGCGGGCCGACCGCGTTCACGATGCCGGGCCATTCGGCGGTCCATCCGGCCGTCGTGGCGGCCCGCGAGGTGCTCACGGACGCCCGCCGCAAGGCCGCCGGCGGGCCGCTGCTGGAGTCCCTGGAGGCGGCGGGGGTGGCCGTCCGCGAGCCGCGAGGCCCGGAGCGGGCCCTTCAGTTCGACATGGTCCTGCAGGAAGGTTGGGGCTTCCAGTCCCGGGGCGAGCACGCCCGGGCGGCCTGGCTTTTCCGCAAGGCCACCGACCATTTCGGCGAGAATACCGTCTGGCTACGCGAACTCGAGGCCGACGCCCTGTACCGGGCGGGCGGCCGCGACGGCGACGCCCTCCAGATCGTCCGCCACCTGAACCGGACGCGACCCACCGTCAAAACTCTGTTGCTCGAAGGCCGACTCCAGAAGCGCGCCGGGCGGCCCCGCGAGGCTGTGGGCGTTCTGGAGCGGGCCGAGGCCGTCCTGGCCGGGAAGGAACCACCGTGCAGCTGAGTCCCCAGCAGTTCGTCATCGAAGAGGGCCTGGACCAGCATCTGGCGGTCCTGAAGGAGTTGGGCGACTGCCACACGGCCCTCGGCAACTTCGACCGGGCCCGCGAATGCTACGGCGAGGCGTCCCTGCTGGCCCCGGAGGCCCCGGGGCCGCATGTCGGCCTGGGCGTCATCGCCCTGCAGACCGGCGACTTGGACGACGCCGAGGCGGCTTTCCGCCAGGCCGTGGGCGTGGACGAGGCCTGCGCCGAGGCCCACGGCGGCCTGGCCATGGTCCTGCAGCAACGGGGCAACTACGCGGCCGCGTTCGACCGCTACATGGTGTGCCTGGACAAGGACGCCGACAACCTGGTGGCCCTTCTGGGCCTCTTCCAGACCTCCTGCCAGATGGGCTCGTTCGAGAAGATCACGCACTACCTGAACCTGTACCTGGACCGCCACCCGGGCGACACGTCGGTGCTCTATTGCCTGGCGACGCTGAAGGCCCGCGACGGGCGCTACGGCGAGGCCGCCGAGGCCCTGGAGACGGTGCTGGCCCTGGAACCCGAGAATTCGGACGCGCAGGCCCTCCTGGCGGACGTGCGCCGCAAGGGCGCCGCGATGCCCCAGGAAGCGAGGTCGGCGTGAGCGCGGCCGTGGAGGCGTTGGCGGCGGCGCTGGTCGAGCAGACCGAGGCGGCCGCCCAGGGCACCGTCGAGGACGTCGCTCGGGCCGCGGCCCGCGTCGAGCGGCTCATCGCCGAGGCGCAGGTGGAAGGGCTGACCGAGGCCGACCGGCGGCGCCTGCGCGACCTGATCGACCGGGCCCACCTCGCCCTGACGCAGCAGCGCGAGGAGCTCCGGCGGCGGCAAAACCGCATTTCCGGGGGCAGGAAGGGCCTTGCGGCGTACAAGTCGGCCGTCGGGGGGCGGCGGCACTGAGGGTGTTCCGGCGGCGGGTCAGTCCTTGCCGCCCGCCGAGAGGCCGAGGATGCGGATCGCCTCGGCCGGCGTCGTCTTCCGCTCGATGACTTTCACCCGAGCCGCCCGCCGCAGCGACTTCAGGCCCGCCTTCCGGGCCGCCAGGTAGAGCGCCGGGCCGGGGTCGCCGGCCTTGAGGCGTTCGGCCAGGCCGCCCTCCATCCGAAGCAGCGAAAAGAGGCCTGTGCGGCCGAAATAGCCGGTCTGGAAGCATTCCGGGCAGCCCGCCCCGACGGCGATGGTGCCCAGTCGGCCCTTGACGCGGAAGCCCAGGGTCTGGAGCTCGGACGGGTCGGGTGTCGCGGGCTCGGCACAGTCCGGGCAGACCGTGCGGACGAGCCGCTGGACGGTCACGGCCAGGAGGACCGAGGCGAGGCTGAACTCGTCCACCCTGCCGCCGGCCAGAAGTCGCGGATTCGGCCACGGATCCCGCCCTGGGACCGTCGCCAGGACCAGATGGCCGGCCATGGCAGCTTGGACGGCGGCCTCGGCGGCGGCCGCGTCGGCGATCTCGTCCACCACCAGCGCGTCCACCCCCTGGTCGGCGCACGTCCGGATGGCCGCGGCCACGGTATCGCCGTTGGACGAGGCGTAACGGTCCACGCCGGGCAGATCGAACCCCCCCGCGGGGGTGACGGCCAGGGCTCGGCGACGGGTGCCGGCCAGCTCCGCGACGAGGGCCCGGAGGGTGGTGGTGCGGCCGCTGCGGGGCGGTCCGGCGACGAGCACGAGACCGGCACTTTGGCCCAGACACCCCCGTAGGACCTCGGAGTCGGCCTCGGAGAGGCCCAGGGCGTCGAGCGGCATGGCCGCCCCGGCCGCTGACGGGCGGACCGCCAGGCGGACGCCGTGCTGGGTCGGACAGGCCGCCACCTGGAACGTCTCGTCCCGGTCGTCGATGCGCACCGCGAAGGTGCCGCGCCCCGAGCGGCCGACCCCCGCCAAATGGGCGATACGGGCCAGAAGTCGGGATCCCAGGCCCTCCGGGAGGCGGGTCCGGAAGTTCGGTTTCTCGTGGAGGCGGCCGTCGACGCGGAGCCACAGGGCGAGGCCTTCGGCGGTGGGCTCGAAGTGGGCGGCCTCGGCGCGGCGGTCGATCGCATCCTTCAAAATGGCCGTCAGAAGCCGATGCAGGCCGTTTTCGGCGGGTTTCGGCGCCGGCGCCTGCGGCGGTTCCGGGGCGGATTCGGCCTCCGGCGGAGGCATGCGGCGGGCGTCTTCGGGGGGCACGTCGGCGCCGCGCGGCGGCTCGGCCTCGCGTTCGTCGGCCGCGCCGGGGGGCTCGTCGGTGTCGGATTCGAGGGCCAGGACAAGGTCGAGCACCTCTTCCAGGTCGACGCCGCGGTCCTGGAGGAAGCGGACCAACCCCCTCTCAGAGACGCGAAGTTGGCCTCCAGGAAGGGATTCGGCGTCAAGCCAACCCATGTCGACCCATCCGCGCACCGTATGCGCGGTCGACCCGACCAGGTCGGCGACCTGCTCCAGGCTATAAAGGCGCTCCGCCATGTCGGAGGGGCCTGCTCTCGCTTTGTACCGGTGGGTCCGCAACGCACCATTGTGGCGCACAGACGGGGTGCGGTCAAATCAAAGTGGCACGGTGCGGTGCGGGGGCTGGCGCGGGCGGGGCCCGAGGGGGGGGCCGCCGGATGGCCAAAAACCTTGCATTTTCTTTGCTTTTTTTGGCTTTTTGTGACTTTTTATTGCCGTTCTGTGTCAGCTTTTTGCTGTTCCTTGTCGGGTTTTTGTTTCCTTTTTGCCTCCTTTTGCCTTTT
>CAYNLG010000005.1:0-82204 GCA_964397995.1 uncultured Anaerolineales bacterium | reverse complement strand
GCGCTCCCGTTGCGATGCGTCAATGCAATAAAGGGTATTCTTTAGCGGCCTGCTAAAGCTGTCAGCATGGCCGGGGAGGCCAGCGCGACGCTGATGTCAATCCAGACGGGACCCACAGTGGATACGAAATCGCTGACCGGTCATGTGCGGCGGGTCGTTGGGGCATTGCTTTTGTGGCCCGGCCTGGGGATACCACTCGTGGTGTCCGACCAGGTGGCGGTAAGGCAAAGCATGGGGGGCGTGGCCCCTCACGTGTGGCTTGCCTTTTGGACCTGGAGTCTGTGCCACGTCTTCGCTTGTGGTGGCTTCGGTGTGCTGATGTTGCGAGGGCGCGTCTATGCATGGATTCGCCAGTCGCTTCCGGGCAGATGGCGGCGGGCGTTCCAGGTGCTCTGCTTTGTTCTCATGGCAGGCTCGGGGGTATCGCTTGTTTGGCTCACCACGTGCATGTATTCCGTGGAAGTTCGGTGACCCCGAGCGTTGCGCTGTTGACGGCGGGCCCATCCAGGCCGAGACGGTGAAGGGGCGATCGCGAGACGAGAACGTCAGACGACAGGCAAAGCGGCGTCGCTGCGGCCGCAGTCCATGGAAAACGCCGAACGCCACGCGCGGCGGCAAGCGCCGCGGCGAGAAGGCAAGACTCACGGGCACGAGGCCCGTGCTACCCACCTTCGCCCCAGGCGTGCCGGGGATACTCGCACTCCATGGAACGGCAACAGCGCACGACACACGCGAACCGCGGCACGGGGTCAGGGGCGGCGCGGGGGCGGCGGGACGGGGTCGTGGCCTCCACGCGCGAACGGGTGGCACCTCAGGACGCGCCAGGCGGCCAAGGCCGAGCCGCGCAGCGGCCCGTGGCGGCGAAGGGCCTCGACGGCGTACTGGCTGCACGTCGGGGTAAAGCGGCAGTTCGCCCCGAGGAACGGGCTGACGCAGGCCTGGTAGGCGCGGATGGCCAAGACCAGAGCGGCCACGGCACCGGCCCTGAGCCCACCGGCCACCTTGCTGGCGGCGCCGGTCATGGGGCGGCCCCCGCCTCATCCGGCGCGGGCGGGCGGGACGCCTCCCCCTCGGGCGGCACCTCCCCCTCCGGCGGCGCCACACCATCCGGCGGCGCCTGGGCCGCCTTTTTCCGCGCCGTGCGGCGCCGAGCCTTGGCAACGGCCTTGGCGACAAGGCGGCCAAGGCCCGCTTCGATCTCGGCGGCGGTGTAGCCCCGGCCCAGCGGGACGACGACCAGGTCGTAGCCGGGCGGCCACGCCGCGCGGCCGCGCCGAAACGCCTCGCGGAGCAGCCGCTTGATCCGGTTCCGCTCGACCGCCCCGCCGCACCGTTTCCCGACCGAGCAGCCGAGGCGCGACCGGCCGTAGCCGTTGGGGCGGGCGTAGACGACCAGGCGGCCGTCGGCGGCGCGGGCGCGCGCGGCATAGGCGGCGCGGAACTCGCGGGTGCGGCGGAGGCGGTCGGCGCGGCGGAAGGTGGCCCGGGGCTTGCCGGCCGCGCCGCTCATCGGGCATCCTTGTCGGCGTCGGGCGCGGCGTCGGGGTCGCCACCGTCGTCGGAGACGAGCTGGAAGCGGCGGCCGGCCTCGGCCCAGGCGTCGGTCGTGTCGGTCGGCGTCCGGCGCATCGGCCGCACCAGCATCCGCCGCACGCTCAGCACCGCCAGGGCCGCCAGGATCAGCACGACCGTGATCAGCAGCCAGAGGGCCCAGCCGGGCAGGCGGGGAAGGGCGTCGGCGGCCAGGGGGATCACGGCCGGTCCTCCCCGCCCCGCCCCTCGGCGGCCGCCTCCGCATCCGGCCCGTCGGCGTCCGGCCGCGCGCGGGCGGCGTCGCCGGAGGGGCCGATCTCGCGGTCGGCGGGGCGCGGCGACCCGGAGACCGTCTCGACGGCGATGTGGGTGCCGGGGTGCGGCCGGTCCTTGGGCCAGAGGCGGTCCCAGACGTCCGGGCCGAGTTCGCGTTCCATGATTTCCATGAGGAGGGCGAGGTCGCGGCGGACGCCCTCGAACTGTTCGCGGAGCTTCAGCACGGCCTGGACGCCCGCCAGGTTGATGCCGAGGTCGCGGTGGAGGGTGACCGCGGACCAGAGGCGGCGCATCTGGGCCCGCGTGAAGGCGGGCGGGTCGCCGGTGCCGGCGACGAGGCCCTCTTCGACGTAGACACGGACCTCGCCGGCGGAGAGGCCGAACTCGTCGGCGGCCTGGGCGAGGGTGAAGGGGGCGGTCGGGTCGTCGGTCATGGGAGACCTCGCTTAGCGGTTCCAGGGGGCGCCGGTGCGGGGGCCCTGGCCCTCGCGGGCGCGGAGCGCCTCGAGCAGCCGGCGCTGCTCGGCGTCGCAGGTCTTGGGCGGGACGATCTGGATGACGCAGTACAGGTCGCCGGCCGGGGCGCCCTGCCCGCCCGGGAGGCCCTGGCCCTTGAGGCGGAGTTTCTGGCCGCTCGGCGTCCCGGGGGGGACCTTGACGGAGGTCCATCCGTGGGGCGTGGGGACGTCGATGGTCGCGCCGAGGGCGGCTTCGGCCAGGGAAAGGGGGACGTCGAGGGTGACGTCGCGCCCGTCGGTGCGGAAGTACGGGTGCGGCTGGACGCCGATGCGCAGGTAGAGGTCGCCGGCGGGCGCGCCGGCGGCGCCGGGGGCGCCCTGGCCGGCCAGGCGGAGGCGTTGGCCGTCGCGGACGCCGGGGGGGATGGTGACCTCGATGCGTTCCGGGCGGACGGTGCCGTCGGGCTGGGGCCGCTGGATCGACAGGCCCGTCCGGGCCCCGCGGAGGGCCTGATCGAAGCTGAGGGTGATCTCGCTCTCGACGTCCTGGCCGCGCCGCGGCCGGGCCTCGCGGGCGCCGGGGCGACCGCCGAGGCGGCTGAAAAGGTCCTCGAAGACCGAGGCGCCGCCGCCCTGCTGGCCGGCGGAGCCGGCGAAGGCCTCGAAGGCGACGTCCTCGAAGGGCGAGCCTTCCCAGCTCCAGGTGGTCCGCTGGCCCCCCGGGCCGCCCCCCGGGCCCTGGCCGAAACCGTGCCCCGCGCCGGGCCCGCCGACACGGCCCCAGCGGTCGTACTGCTTGCGTTTCTCGGGGTCGCGGAGGACTTCGTAGGCCTCGCCGAGCTCCTTGAACTTGCGCTCGGCCTCGGGGTCGCCGGGGTTGAGGTCGGGGTGGTACTTCTGGGCGAGCTTGCGGTAGGCGGACCGGATGGCGTCCTGGGAGGCGGTCTTGTCGACGCCGAGGACGTCGTAGTAGTTCGTCTTGGCCATGGCCCGATTATAGGGCGCCGGGGCCGGGCCTTCAATCCGGAGACCGGGGCGGCGGGGCCCCGGGCGGGGGGGCCGGCGGGGGGCCGGCGCGAACCGCTCGGGCGGTTGACTTGGGCCGGGGGGGCTGCTACACTCGCGCCGACACGAGCGTGAGCCCGCGGCGGCCCGGTTCGGGGCGTCGGCGGCCAGGAGGTGAGTGGTGCGCGTCGAGATTTCATCCAGAGACGACTCGATCACGGACGACATGAAGGCATACGCCCGGGAGAAGGCCGACAAGCTGCTGAAGTACTTCGGCGGCATCCAGGGCATCCGCGTGGTGCTGAACGTCCGGGGCGAGGGCGCGTGCTGCGAGATGATCGCGGACATCGAACACGCCCACGACCTGGTGGCCGAGACGTGCAGCGAGCAGATGCGCAGCAGCATCGACGCGGCGTTTGACAAGCTGGAGCGGCAGTTGGCCCACCACAAGGACCGCGTCCGCGACCACAAAGGCCGCGGCCCGAACCCGCATCAGCCCACCGTGAGCTGAGCGGCTGGAGAGGACGGCCCGACGCATGCGGCTGATGGACTTTATCTGTACCGACGCGATCCTGCCCGCCCTGGAGGCCACGACCGGCCGCGACGCCATCGACGAACTGCTCGCCGCCCTGGTCGAGGCCAAGGCGGTCCCGAAAATGGTCAAGGACGACCTCCTCAAGGAGGTCATGAAGCGGGAGAAGCGGGGCACGACCGGCTTCGGCAACGGGGTGGCCATCCCCCACGCGAAGCACGAGGCCGTGGAGGGCATCGTCGGGACCGTGGGGCTGAGCCCGGAGGGGCTGGACTTCGCGGCCCTCGACAGCCAGCCGGTCCAGCTCTTCTTCCTGCTGCTCTCGAACCCCGACTGCCCGGAAGACCACCTGAAGGCGATGGAGCACGTTTTCCGGAGCGTCAAGAACGACAACCTCCGCCGCTTCATGTGCCGGGCCACCACCCGGGAGGAGCTCGTCGACCTGCTGCGCGAGGCCGACGACGAGGGCTTCTAGGCCGCCGGACGCGGCCCGCGGCCCGCCGCGGCCGCCGGGGAGGTGACGCCGCCGTGCCCGCACGCGATGTGGTCATTCCCAACCGCCAGGGGCTGCACATGCGGCCGGCGGCGGAGTTGGTGAAGCTGGCGGGGTCGTTCCAGGCGGACGTGCGGGTGGGCGTCGGCGCGAAGACCGCCGACGGCAAGAGCGTGATGCAGGTGCTGGAGCTGGCCGGCGACGCTGTCCAGGGCGCCACGATGCACCTGGAGGTCCAGGGGCCGGAGGCCGAGGCCTGCCTCGGGGCGCTCGTCGCCCTGGTGGAGGCCGGTTTCAACGAGGACTGACCCGGCGGGGGCCCTCCCCTGCCGCCTGTGGGGAGCGGACCCGGGCCGATGGAGATACGGAAGGGCATCCCGGTCTCGCCGGGGCTGGCCATTGCGCCGGCCATCGTGCTGGACAGCGAGCAGTTCCGCATCCCCCGCCGCACCATCGAGCCCCACGAGGTCGAGAGCGAGTGGGCCCGGTTCGAGGCGGCCGTCGAGCGGGCCAACGCCGAAATCCGCGAGCTCCGCCAGAAGGTCGCCCACGACGTCGGCGAGAAGCTCGGCGCGATCTTCGACGTCCAGGACGCCCTCCTCTCCGATCCCACGCTCATCAACGCCGTCCGGGCCCAGGTCGCGCACGAACACGCCACCCCCGAGTACGCCGTCGCCACGGTGCTGCGCGGCTACGCGAAGAAGTTCCTGGACCTGCCGAACCGGTACATGAGCGAGCGGGTGGCCGACGTCTACGACGTCGAGAAGCGGCTCCTCAGGAACCTGATCGGCGAGAAGCGCGAGAGCCTCCACCAGCTGACCCAGCCGGTCGTGGTCATCGCCCACGACCTGACCCCGAGCCAGACGGCGGGCCTCGACCGGACGAAGGTGCTGGCGTTCGCGACGGACGTGGGCGGCCGCACGAGCCACACGGCCATCGTCGCCCGGGCCATGGGCATCCCCGCGGTCGTCGGCCTGAAGACGGCCACGGCCGACTGCTCGGGCGGCCAGACGGTCATCGTCGACGGCAACCGCGGCCTGGTCATCCTCGAGCCGGATGCCCGGAGCATCGAGCGGTTCCGCGAGGCCGAGACCCGCTTCCACCGCATGGAGGAGGAGCTCGGCGACCTGCGGGACCTGCCGGCCGTCACGGAGGACGGCCACGAGGTCCAGCTCCTCGGCAACATCGAGTTCCCCCAGGAGGTGGAGGCGTGCCTCGCGCGCGGGGCCGCCGGCATCGGCCTCTACCGGACCGAGTTCCTGTACCTGGACCGGGACGACGACCCCTCCGAGCAGGACCATTACAACGCGTACGCCGAGGCGATCGAGGCTCTGGACGGCCGGCCGCTGACGATCCGGACCTGCGACCTCGGGGCCGACAAGTTCACCCACCTCTCGGGAGACTACGACGAACGGAACCCGTTCCTGGGGTTCCGGAGCATCCGGTTCAGCCTGCAGCACATCGCCCTCTTCCGGACGCAGCTCCGGGCGATCCTGCGCGCCAGCGCCCTCGGCCCCTGCCGCATCATGTTCCCCCTCGTGACGAACCTGAAGGAGCTGCGGCAGGCGCGGATGGTCCTGAACGACGTCCGCGAGGACCTGGAGGAAGAGGGCCTCGCGTTCGACCGCGAGCTCCCCGTGGGGATCATGGTCGAGGTGCCGGCGGCGGCGCTGATGGCCCGCCAGTTCGCCAAGGAGTGCGACTTCTTCTCCATCGGCACGAACGACCTCACGCAGTACGCCCTGGCCGTGGACCGTTCGAACGACCGCGTGGCCACCCTCTACACCCCCGGGCACCCGGCCGTGCTGGGGCTGATCCGCGGCGTCATCGAGGCGGCCCGGGAGGCCGCCATCGACGTCGGGGTGTGCGGCGAGATGGCCGGCGACCCGATCTACGCCCCGCTCCTGGTGGGCCTCGGCGTCGGGAGCCTCAGCGTCAGCCCCGCCACCCTCCTGGAGGTCAAGAAGGTCATCTGCAGCATGACGTTCCGCGAGGCCAAGGACGTCGTCGCCAAGGTCTATCAGTTCGACTCCGACCGCGAGGTGGACGCGTACCTGTCGGAGCTGGCGCGGCGGACGCTGCCGGAGATGTTCGCGTGAGGGGGAGCGTGGTGCGGCGTCGGGGCGGTTTTCAGTGGGCAGCGGGCCGCCCGGGCCGTACAATCCCGCGACCCTGAGCCTGAAAACAATGCCGGGGGCCGGTGGTGGCCCCCGCTCAAGGAACCCGGTTGTTTCGACAGCGATTACGTGTCTGGTTTCGCGTGGAGGGTGATCGGCGGTACCTGAGCCACCATGACATGATGCGCCTGTGGGAGCGGGTGCTCCGTCGGGCGGCCCTGCCGCTCCGGTTGAGCCAGGGCTTCAACCCGCGACCCCGCCTCTCGCTGCCGGAGCCCCGCAGCGTCGGCATTGCCTCGGAGGCCGAGCTCCTGGAATTCGAGCTCGGCGACTGGGTCAGTCCCGACGACGTGCTCCGGCGCCTGCGGAAGCAGGTGCCGCGGGGGGTGGCCATCGACGGGCTGGACCTGGTCCGGCCCCGCGACAAGGCCCGCCCCGCCGTGGTGGTCTACCGCGTCCGGCTGACCGATCCGCCGGCCGATCTCCCGGACCGTGTGGCGGCGCTACTGGCCCGCCGCGAGGCGCCTGTTGTGCGCCATCGGCCCAAGGGCGACAAGCACCTGGACGCCCGGGCGTTCATCGAAACGGTCGAGGCCGAGGACGGGACCGTCGCGATGCGCCTGGCGACGGGGCCGGGCGGTACGGTCCGCCCGGACGAGGTCCTGCGCCTGCTGGGTCTCGACGCCGAGGCGATCGCCCGCGCCGACATCCGCCGCACGGCCCTCGAACTCGCCTGACCCCCCGCGCCGACCCCGACACCCAGCCAAAGGACCCGGACGCCGATGCCGAAGGAAATGCTCATCAACGTCGTCGAGGGAGAGGAATGCCGCATCGCCGTCATCGAGGACGGCCAGCTCGAAGAGCTGTACCTGGAGCGGGCCGACAGCGAGCGGCACGTCGGCAACATCTACAAGGGCCGCGTCATCAACGTCGAGCCCAGCATCCAGGCCGCCTTCGTCGACGTCGGCATGCCAAAGAACGGCTTCCTGCACGTCTCGGACCTCCTGGCCGCCGCCTGGCCCCGCAAACCCAAGAGCGGCGCCGGCGGCGGGGCCCGCACGAAGAAGAAACGCGGGCGGGGGCGCGGCGTGGGGGGCCGGCCGCCCATCCAGGAAATCCTCCGCCCCGGCGACGAACTCATCGTCCAGATCACCAAGGAGGGCATCGGCACCAAGGGGCCCAGCCTGACCACCGCCCTCAGCATCCCCGGCCGGTACCTCGTCCTGATGCCCGGCCTGAAACGCCTCGGCGTCTCCCGCAAGATCGAAGACGAGGACACCCGCAAGAAGCTCCGCGAGCAACTCGCCAGCCTCGACCCGCCGGCGGACCTCGGCCTGATCGTCCGGACGGCGGGCCTGGGGCGCGGCAAGCGGGACCTGGAACGGGACATGAAGTACCTCCTCCGCCTCTGGCAGGTCGTCCAGAAACGGGCCGACAGCGCGAAGGCCCCGGCCGAGGTCTTCCGCGAGTCGGACCTCGTGACGCGGACGCTCCGCGACGTCTTCTCGACCGAGATCAAGACGGTCTGGGTCGATTCGGAGTCCGCCCTTCGCCGCGTCCGCGAGTTCATGAAGATCGCCATGCCGCGCCATCGCCGGTCCGCCAAGCTCTACGACGGCGCCGTGCCCCTCTTCCACAAGTACAAGGTCGAGGAGGCCATCGACCAGGTCTACAGCCGCACCGTCCCCCTACCGAAAGGCGGGACGATCATCATCGACCAGACCGAGGCGCTGGTGGCCATCGACGTCAACTCCGGCTCCTTCCGCCACGGCAAGAACGCCGAAGAGTCCGCCTTCCAGCTCAACCTCATGGCCGCCAAGGAAATCTGCCGCCAAATCCGCCTCCGCGACCTGGGCGGCGTCCTCGTCATCGACTTCGTCGACATGGAGAAGGCCGACCACCGGCGCGAGGTCGAGAAGGTCCTGCGGGACGCGTTCAAGAACGACCGGGCGCGGCACCGGCTGCTCCGAATGAGCCAGTTCGGCATCGTGGAGATGACGCGGCAGCGGGTGCAACCGAGCCTCCAGCGGGCGAGTTACCGCGACTGTCCCCATTGCCGCGGCGCCGGCATCATCAAGACCCGCGAGTCCATGGCCCTGGAGGTCATGCGCCAAGTCCAGGTCCTTGCCAGCCGCGACGCCGTCGCCGCCATCGAGGTCACCATCCATCCCCAGGTGGCCCAGTACCTGAACAACCAGCGACGGGCCGCCCTCGTCCGCGTCGAGGACAACCTCAAGTGCCGCGTCCGCATCCTCGCCGACGCCGACGCCGGCATCGACCAGGCCAAGTACGTCTGCCTGGACGAGCGCGGCATCGAGGTGCACCACGAGGCGACGACCGGGGCCAAGAAACGCTGACGCGGCCCGGGGCTCAAGGCGGCGGGCAGCCCGCGTCGAGGTAATCCTGGAGGATGAAGGCGGCCGCCAAACGGTCACGCTCGCCGCGGTCGCTCGGTCGCCCCGCGCCCCGCGCGCGGAGCACCTCGTCGGCACGCTGGCTGGAGAACTGTTCGTTCCAGAGGGCCACGGGCACCTCCACGGCCCCGCGGATGGCCTTGGCGGTGGCCCGGGCCCGCTCGGCCTGGGGGCCCGCCGTGCCGTCGGTGTTCAGGGGCAGGCCCGCGACAACCCGCGCGGCCCCGTGGGCCCGGACGAGGGCGGCCACACGGGAGGCCAAGTCGGCCCGGCCGCGCGGCTCGAAGGTCTCCAGCGGCTCGGCCAGGACGCCGCCGGGGTCGCTCAGCGCGACGCCGACGCGCTTCTCGCCGAGATCGAGGCCCAGGACGCGCATGGCGGCCTTATAGCCGCCCCCCGGCGCCGCTGTCAACCGGGGGCAATAGACCGCCGCGGCGGGCGTTCAGCCGATCGGAGCGTATGAACGCGTGGCCCACGGACACCGAGGCACAGCGCCAGCTCGTGGCGTCGTACGCGCCTCGGGTCTTCGGGCTCATGCTGCGGATGGTCGCCCACCGCGAGACGGCGGAGGACCTGACGCAGGAGGCCCTGATGAAGGCCGTCGGCGCCCTGGCCCGCTACCGGCCTGAGGGCAAGTTCGAGGCCTGGCTCTTTCGCATTGCAGCCAATACGGCCCGCGACTGGATCCGGCGCCGGGGGCGGCAACCGACCCTGGGGCTGGACCCGGCCGACCCGGCCCCGCCGGAGGCGGCGGTGGACCATGGCGGGCCAGCGGACCCCCTGACGGCACGGGAACGGCACAAGGCCGTCCGCGAGGCCCTGGCCGCCCTGCCGGCCCCCGACCGCGAGGTCCTGTCGCTCCGGTACTACGGCGAACTCTCCTTCAAGGAGATCGCCGCCACCACCGGCGAGCCGCTGGGAACGGTCCTGGCGCGGGCCCACCGGGCCCTGAAGAAGCTGGCGGCCCTGATGCCGCCGGAGGATGCGTGATGACGTGCCCGACAGGCGATGACCTGCTGCTGTACGCGGCCGGGGAACTGGCCGCCGACGCCCGGGCGGCCGTGACCGCCCACCTGGAGGCCTGCCCCGCCTGCCGCGCCGAGGTCAAGAGCCTGGCGCGCGGCCTGGGGGCGCTGGAGACGCTGGAGCGCGAGCCGGCGCTGCGGCCGGCGTTCGCGGCGCGGCTGGACCGGGCCCTGCGCGGCGTGCCGGCGGCGCGGCCGGCGGTCCGGTTCTCCTTCGCGCGGCTCGGGCGATGGGCGGCCGTGGCGGCGGTGGCCGTCCTGGCCGTCGGACTCGCCCTGACCCAGGTCCTGGACCGGGGCGGCGACCCCGGCCCGGTCGGCCCCCCCGCGGGCGTGGCCGAGGTCGAGACCGACGCCGACGCGGACCTGATGGAGCTGACGGCCGCCGTCGAACTGCTGGAGACGGAGCTGGCGGACCTGGCGCCGGAGCCGGCGCCGACGGCCTGGGATGACGAGGACGTGACCGAGACGCTCGATGAGATCGAGTTGCTCGTCGAGACGCTGAGCGCCGATGACGAAGTGTAGGCGCCCGCGGGGCGGGCCAAGGAGGAACGGCATGCGACGCGTGGTCCTGGTAACCGTGCTGGCGGTGGTGACGGCCGGCAGTTGGAGCTGGGGCGCCGGGCGGGACGGCCCGGCGGTGGAGGCCCCCCCGCGGGAGGGCCCGCCGCCCGAAATACGCCCCGAAGACGGCCCGCCGACCCCGCCGCGCGACGAGGGGCACCCGCCCCGGTGGGGTCCGCCGCGCCGCGGCACGTTCCGGCCGGGCATCTTCGGCAACGTGACGGACGAGGAGATCGAGGAGATCCTGGCGTTCACGGCCGAGCATCTGCCGGAGGTCAAGGCCGTCCTGGAGCGGCTCCGCGAGGAGAGCCCCGAGCGGTTCCGGGCGTACATGCGGAAGTGGCGGTTCGAGGTGCGGCAGCTGCGGGCCCTGCGGGAGCGCGACCAGGCCGCCTTCGCCCGGGCCCTGGAGGAACGCAGGCTCCGCCTCCGCGCCAAGCATCTGGCCGACCGCGCCCGGACCGCCGAGGATGAGGCCGAGCGGGCGCGGCTCCGGGCACAACTGCACGAGGTCGTCGGCCGCCTCTTCGACGCCGAACTGGCCACCCGCCGCGCCCACATCCAGCGCCTGGAGGAGAAGCTCAAGGAACTCCAGGAACGCCTCGCCCAGCACCGCCGCGAAAAGGAAACCGTCGTCAAGGAACGTGTCCAGAACCTGCTCGAAGCTGGCAGCGGCGAAGAGGACGATGGCGAGCCCGGCCCGCGCGGCGAGGCGGACCGCGACCGGCGCGGCACCCACTCGCGGAGCCACGGCCGCGCAAGGTCCGAAGCCGGCGATGCCGACCGCAGGGACGAGGGCGGCGAAATCTAGCCCGCCGGCTCGGCCCCGTCCGGCGGGGCCGCCGGCCGCGCCGGCGTCTCCAGGACCCCCAGAATGCACGCCATCAGCAGAAAGAGCGGGCCGATCAGCTCCAGCGACTCTTCCAGGAAGCCCAGCCGGCCGTCGGCCTTCCAGGCGGCCAGGTTCGTCCCGAGATGCTTGTCGATGGAAGCGTACTTGTCGAGCGCCTGGGCCGCGCCCAGCAGCACGCCCCCCGCCAGGAAGACCCAGCCGCTCAGGCTCGCGAACTTCTCGCGCACCAGCCGCCCGAGCGCCTTCCCCCGCCGCACCGCGTAGGCCACCAGCAGGACGGTGGCCGCGATCGATCCGCCGCCCAGCACGACGCGGGCCCAGAGCGGAACCTCCGGAGCGTCGAGATACTTGGCCCAGCTCCAGGTGTTGGCGTCGCCGAGGACCCGCTCGTCCCAGGGCAGCTCGCGCCAGAGCAACCACGCCGCCATGCTCCCGAGCAGGACCCAGAGCGGCCGCCGGTCCGCCCGGCCGCGCACCCGCCACAGCTGCCACCCGCACACCCCCAGCATGGCCGCGTACACCGGCAGCGGCAGGGCGTCCATCGGCGTCTCGGGGGCGAGGCCCTGGTCGGGCGGGGCCTCGCCGGCGCGGCGTGCGCCCTCGGGGTCCAGGTACGCGTAGGCCCACAGGGCGACAGCCAGCGCCGCCACCAGCCAGAGGAAGATGTTGAGGGCGACGCGGCGGTTGCGGCGGCGGATGCGGTCGACCCCGTTCATGAGCCGCCCTCCCGCGCGGCCGCCGACACCTGGCGCACGAGCGCCGCCATCGCCCGGTGCGTCGGCGCCGCCAGGCCGTGGGCCTCGGCGCGGCCGACGACGGCGCCGTTCAGGTAGTCGATCTCGGTCGCCCGGCCGGCCTCCAGGTCCTGGAGCATGGAGCATCGGTTGGCGGCGGTGCGGCGGGCGGTGGCGAGGACCCGCGCCAGGGGGTCGCCCTCGGGCAGACGCGCGCCCTCGGCCGTCGCGACGGCCACAGCCTCCTCAACGAGCGCCGCCGCCAGTGCCCGCAGCGTCGGCCGCGACGCCACCGCCCCGTTCGGCTCGCCCGCCAGGCCCGCCACCGGGTTGATGGCCACGTTCACGATCAGCTTCTCCCACACCCGGTGCCGCACGTCGGCCTCCGCCTCGGCCGGAAGGCCCGCCCGCGTAAGCAGGTCCGCGACGGCCCGCGCCGTCGCGTCCGGCGGGCCCGCGTCGTAGCCGACGTACGTGACGAGGCTGGCGACGTGGCGGACGCGGCCCTCGCTCAGCCGCGTCGCCGCCTGGTAGCTGACCGCCGTCAGCACGGGCCCCGCGCCGACGGCGGCGCGGACCTCGTCGGCCACGCCCAAGCCGTTCTGGAGCGCCACGACCGAGGCCGCTGGCGCCCAGGCCGCGGCGGCCGCGGCGGCGCGGGCGGCGTCGTGGGCCTTCGTCGCGAGCAGCACCAGGTCCGGCGCCGTCGCCGGCGCCGTGGCCACCGGGACGCGGGCTTCGACCTCGCCCTCGGGCGTCTCCAGAACCAGAGGCGCCGCGCTCAGGCGCGCGGCCCGGTCGGGCCGGTGGTCGATCAGCGTGACGCGCGGACCGCCTTCGAGACCGGCCAGGTAAACGGCCAGGACACAGCCGATCGCCCCGGGGCCGACGACGGCGACGTGGGCAAAGGCGCGGGCATCGGTGGGCAAGGTCAACGGGCGCTCCCGAAGGGCCCCCTCCGCTTCACGGATGGGCCTGCATCTGGGCGCCGCCCTCGGCCTCGTCGTGCCGGACGGGCGACGGGATGCGAACAGCGACGTCGCCGTGGACGCGGGCGGTGCAGGCGGTCCGGTACCCGGGCCCGGCGCCGAGTTGCGCGAGCAGCGCCGTCTCGGAGGCCGTCCGGGGCGACAGGTTCTCCGCCCCCTCCACCACCTCCACCAGGCAGTTGCCGCACTCGTGCCGCCCCTCGCACAACTCGCCGCAGAAGAAGTCGTCCGGGACCGTCTCGGCGACCTCGTCGGCGGCGGCCAGCACGCTGGTGCCGCGCGGCACCTCGAGGCGGATCTGGTAGGGCAGGAACGTGACGAGGGGCATAGGGCGCCTTACAGGTTGTCCCACATGACGCGGACGTAGGCCCGGTCGTAGAGGCCCTGGATGTAGTCCGAGACCGTCTGGTTGTACTTCTGGTCGCGGATCTCGGCCTCCAGTTCGTCCTGGACCTCCGTGAAGGGCACGACGCGGGCCCGCTGGCGCGTGGCCGCCTTGACCACATGCAGCGCTTCGTCCGTCTCGGCCAGCGGGGCGACCTGGCCGGCATCCAGGCGGAAGAGGGCCTCGTCGACCGCCTTGACGCGGAACGCCCCGGGGGTCATCTCGCCCCACGCGCCGCCCTTCTTCGCCATCGGCCCGTGGCTGTACCGCTCGGCCAGGCGGGCGAAGTCCTCGCCGGAGGCGGCCCGCTCGCGGACCATCTCGGCGTGGCGACGGGCCTCGGCCGCGTCCGCGAACTCGCTCTTGCGGATCGTGATCAGCCACAGGCCCGCCTTCTCCGGCTGGGTGTACCGCTCATCGCGGACCTCGCGGTACCGGTCCAGCAGCTCCGAGTGCGTCACGTGGACGTTCGGTGCGTGGTGCTGGCGGAGGAAGTGCTGGACCATGAGCCGCTCGCGGCGGTGCTCGGTCTCTTCTTCGAGGGTGCGGCCGGTGTCCTGGAGGGTCTCCTCGAAGAGCAGGGCGCTGCCCGCCTCGGCGATCATCTGCTTCATCATGCGGCCGAGGGTGATGTCGATCTGCTGCTTCTCGGCGTCGGAGAGGCGGCGTTTCGCCTCCTGGACGACGAGCCGCTCGCTGATCTTCTCCCGCAGCCGCGTCGTCACGACGTACCGGCACCGGGCCTCGAAATCCTCCTTGGACTCCGACTCCGCGCGCCATATCGCCATCTGCGGCCGCAGCTCGCCGAGGATGTCCTCGCGGGTGATTACCTCGTCGTTGACGGTCGCCAGCACCGTGTTAACGAGCCGCGCGTCGCCGACCTCGCCGGGAGCCGTCGTCAGGACGGGCGCCCGCTCCACGGGAAGCGGGACCTCCTCCAAGCGGGCCTCGTAGTTGGTCTCGCCGGCGGTGGTCACGCGTTCGGCCGCCGTGCGGGCGGCTTCGGCCACCGAGCCGGGGACGGCCTCGGCGCGGCCCTTGACGGGGCGGACGGGGCTGGGTTCCTCGTCCACGGCGCCCCGCTGGACGTCGTACTCGCCGCTCGTCGCCGGGGCGACCGGCGTGAACGAGCCCAGCGGCCGCTCGTCGGACGGGGCGCGCTCGGCCTCGCGACCGCAGCCGGCCACCAGGGCGGCCGCCGCGGCCATCAGGATCAGGGGTCGGACCTTCATGGGGCTGCCCTCACATGGACCATCGGCGGCATTCTAGTCGCCCTGCCCGGCACGGGCAAGGAGCTTCTCCAGCAGGGCCAGGGCGCCGGCGGCGTCCGGCTCCGGGTCCAGCCGCCAGACGATCGTCGTCGGGTCGAGCACCCGGACCAAGCCGGCCTCGCGGACTTCGGTCGGGGCCGTCTGGAAGACCGGTTCCAGGGCGGTGGCCCGGGCGCCGCCGAAGAAGAGGTCGCGGCCCTTACGGTGGAGGGTCCGGACCCCGAGCCACCCCGCCCCCAGCCGCACCCGCTCCAGCGCGACGAGCCGCCGCACCTCCGGCGGCGGGTCGCCGAACATGTCTTCGATCTCGGCCGCCACCTCGTCGATGGCCTCCAGCGACGCCGCCCGCTGGAGCTGCCGGTACAGGCTGATCCGCTGGCTCTCGGTCTGGACGTACCGGGCGGGAAGGTAGGCCTCGACGCCGGCCTGGACGTCGGCGCGGCGGGAGGGCTCGGCCTGGCGGCCCTGGAGGCGGGCGACCGCCCGGTCCAGGAGCTGGCAGTAGAGTTCGTAGCCGACGGCGGCAATGTGGCCGGACTGCTCGGCCCCGAGGATGTTGCCCGCGCCGCGGATCTCCAGGTCGCGCATGGCGATCTGGAACCCCGCCCCCAGTTCGGAGTACTGCTCGATGGCCTTGAGCCGCTTGACCGCCGTCGGCGTCAGCGGCCGCGCCTCCGGCACCAGCAGGTAGCAGTACGCCCGGTGCTTGTACCGCCCCACGCGGCCGCGCAACTGGTGCAGGTCGGCCAAGCCGAAGAGGTCGCACTCGTGGATGAACATGGTGTTGGCCCGGGGCACATCCAGTCCGGACTCGATTATGGTAGTGGAGACGAAGAAGTCGACGCGGCCGGCGAAGAAGTCGAGCATGCGGGCCTCGAGCTCGTGCTCGCGCATCTGGCCGTGGGCGAAGGTGGTCCGGGCCTCCGGCACCAGCTCGCGCAGGCGGTCCGTCACGCCGGCGATGGTCTTGACGCGGTTGTGGACGAAGAAGACCTGGCCCTCGCGGTTCAGCTCCCGCAGCACGGCCTCGCGGATCCGCCCGTCGTCCCACTGGCAGACCTCGGTGCGGACGGCGCGGCGGTCCTGGGGCGGCGTCGAGAGGCTGGAGATGTCGCGGATGCCCAGGAGCGCCATGTGCAGCGTCCGCGGGATGGGCGTCGCCGTCAGCGTCAGCACGTCCACCATCTCCCGCATCCGCTTCAGCCGCTCCTTGTGGGCGACGCCGAACCGCTGCTCCTCGTCCACCACCAGCAGGCCCAGGTCCGCCGGCTCGACGTCCTTCGAGAGCAGCCGGTGCGTGCCGATCACGATGTCCGCCTTGCCCCGCCGGAATCGGTCCAGCACGTCCGCCTGCTGGCCGGCGGTCTGGAAGCGGCTCAGCATCTCGACCACCACGGGGTAGTCGGCCATGCGCTCGCGGAAGGTCCGCATGTGCTGCTCCGCCAGGACCGTCGTCGGGACGAGCACGGCGACCTGGCGCCCCGCCTCGACCGCCTTGAACGCCGCCCGGGCCGCCAACTCCGTCTTCCCATACCCCACGTCCCCGCACAGCAGCCGGTCCATGGGGCGCGCCGACTGCATGTCGCGTTTGATCTCCTGGGCGGCGGCAGTCTGGTCCTCGGTCTCCGGGTACGGGAACGACGCCTCGAACTCGCGTTGCCACAGAGTGTCTTCCGGGTAGGCGAAGCCGGGCTGGGCGGCCCGGGTCGCCTGGACGCGGAGGAGGTCGATGGCCAGCGTCTCGACGGCCCGGGCGGCCCGCTTCTTCTTCTCGGTCCACGCCTTGCCGCCGATCCGCGAGAGCCGCGGCTTGCCCTTGAAGCCGCCGACGTACTTCTGGACGAGGTCGATCTGCGACGCCGGCACGTAGACCTTCGTCTTGCCGCGGTACTCCAGGACGAGGTATTCCTCGGCCTTGCCGGTCCGGGGGGCCTCGCCGTCCAGCAGGGGCAGACCGTCCTTGGGCGGGGCCTTGAGGGTTTTCATGCCCAGGTAGCGGCCGATGCCGTGGACAACGTGCACCACGAAGTCGCCGCGCTTCAGGTCGAGCCAGGTGTCGATGGCCCGGGTCTCGATCCGCCGCCGCACCCGGCGTCGGTCGTGGTACCGCTGGAACAGCTCGTGGTTGGCGACGACACTCAGGGCCTCGGCCACGAGGCGGAAGCCGGCCGAGAGGCGGCCGACGCCGAGGTCGATGCGCGCGGCCACGGCCGGGGCAAGCGCGGCGACGATCTCCGCCACGCGGTCGCGCTCCGCCTCGTTGTCGCTGATGAGGAGGACGCGGCCGGCCTCGGCCAGCTCTTCCAGGTCCGTGCGGACCGTCTCGGCCTTGCCGGTGAAGCGGGGGTGGCTCTCGGTGCGGAGGAGAAACGCGTCACTCCCCCCCGTCGAGGTGAAGCTCGCCAGGTCCAGCCGCGTGAACCGGCGCGACGCCCGCAGCACCCCGTCGTACGAGAAGACCCCCACGGGGCTCGCGAGGCGCGCCACGAACGACCGGCCGACCTCGGCGATCTCCAGCGGCTCGTGCCAGACGACCCAGGCGTCGGGCGGCAGGTAGTCGAGCAGGCTCGTCGTGGAACTCGGCGCGACCGGGCCGCCCTTGCCCGTCGGGACAAACGCGATGGTAACGCGGTCGCGGTCCTCGTCGCTCCGCTGGGTCGACGGGTCAAAGGTGCGGAGGCTGTCGACCTCGTCGCCGAAGAACTCGACCCGGTACGGCATCGGCGACGTCGGCGGGAAGACGTCCAGGATGCCCCCGCGCACCGCGTACTGGCCCGGCTCCAGCACCAGGTCCACGGGCTCGAACCCGCGGACGCCGAGCCAGCGGCGGACCTCGGCCAAGCCGACCTCGTGCCCCACGGCCAGCTCCAGCGAGTTCTCCGCCAGGTGCGACGGCGACGGCACCGGCTGCATCAGCGCCTGGATGGTCGCCACCAGCACGCGCGGCGGACCGGCGTGGCCGGCGCGCGCGGCCGCCAGGTCCTTGAGAATCCGAAGACGCTCGCCGAGGACTTCGTCGGTAACGTCGGTCTCGCGCGGGATGGCCTCCCACGCCGGGAAGACCGGGGCGTCCACGCCCGCCAGCAGCCGCCAGTCGTCGACGGCATCGTCGGTGGCGTCAACGTGGGCAATGACGTAGAGGAGCGTGGACGGGCAGTCCGGCAGGCAGGCCGCGGCCAGGGCGGGCGCGCTCGCTCCCCACAGGCCCTCGACCCCCGCCGCCCCCTCCTCCCGGAGGGTCTGGCGGACCAGGTCGGTGACCTCCTGGCGGGCAAAGGCCTCGACAAGCCGCTGCCCTGCTGCCGGGATGGCTATCGTCTGGCCGTCGGCCATGAACACCAGAGGGGAGCCGCGCCACAGGCACACCGCAGCCCCGACGGCCGCATTGTAGAACCGGCCGCGAGTCCGGTCAACGACGGGCCTGTCTGGCGAGGGCGCACTCGCACGCCGGGGACGGACGGCGTGACCCGCCGCTTCCGCGGCGGGCTCGATGCGCGATGCCTTTCGCACGCACGGCCGCGCCGCCGGTCAACGGCGGCACGCGAGTTCGGCCTCAGGCCTTCTCCAGGCGGAGCCAGGCGGCCGAAGCGCCCTTAAGCGGCACCTTGGCCGGGTCGACCGTCTCGCCCGAGAGCACCTCGACGGCCGAGGCATACCGCCGGTCGGCCGCCTCGACCGCCACCTCCACGGCCTCCGGCCCGTCGTTCATCAGGAAGACGTGGTCCGCCCCCGGGGCCGCCAGGCGCACCGCCAGCGGCGCCCCCGACGCCGACCACCCCGGCTCCCAGTCCCCCGCCACCAGGCCCGCGAGCCAGGTCTCGAGGTCGTCGCGTCCCGGGGCGCGGCACATCCAGGCGGGGTCGAAGGCGACGAGCACGGCCGCGCCGCGCCCCACGCGGTGCTCCGTGACGGCGGGCCGCCCGTCGGCGAAACGGGCCAGGACGTCGGCCTCGGTGACGACCAGGTCGCCGAAGAAGCCGTCCAGCGGGATATCGTCGAGGGCCATCTCGGCGGTCCGCGTGTGGTGGATCATATCGACGAACGCCCCGAAGAGGCGCTCGGCGGGCGTGCCGTCGCCCACGGGGGGCATCTTGCCGGTCGGCCGGAGCATGGCGAACTGGACGTCGGCGACAAGGCGGCCCCCCGCCGCCACGTACGCCGCCAGCCGCGCCACCACCTCGTCCGAGAGCGCCCGGCAGTGCGGGGCGTAGATCACCGGGTACGCCTCGCAGAGGCCTTCGAGCACCTCGGCCTCGGTCACGTACTCGAAAGGGACGCGGTGGTTGACCAGCGCGCGGCCGGCGCCGATGCGGGCGCGGACGCCCTGCATCTTGGTGCCGGTGAAGGCGAACGTCGGGGCGTCCTGCAGCAGGTGCGACTCGGGCTCCTGCAGGAGGATGGCGTCGGTCTCCCACGACGTCAGCACGCCGACACGCGTCTCCGGGTCGGCCTCCCACAGCTCCTCGGCGTGCGCCTCCAGGCCCCGCGCCGCCGCGCCGACCACCTCCGCCCAGGGCGTCAGGCGCCCGGACCACGTGGTCATGCCGTACTCGCCGGCCTCCCAGCCGCCCGGCCGATGGTTCCACGTCCAGAACGCCAGGGCAAGGTTGCCGGCCGCCAGATACGAGCAGACGAGGCGGCGCATGAGGCCGGCGGTCATCGCGTTCGGGTACCCGCCGCTGTACTGGGCGGCGCCGCCGGTGGTCTCGAAGGCGCTCGTGAGGCCCTCCTTGAGGGCGTCGCGCGTGAGGCGGGCCTGGAGGTAGACCGGCCGGTCCACTTCGCCGCGCACCGGCTCGAAGTGCCACGACAGGTGGATGCTGGTGCCGAAGGCGTCGCCTGTGCGCGCCCACGTGGGGACGTCCCAGCGGAAGTACGGCTGGTTGGCGAAGAGCTGGTGCGCCCCGACCATGAACGGGTGGTCCGGGTCCAGCCGGTGGGCCAGGTCGACCCACGCCCGGGTCCGGGCGATGGCCTTCTCCGTCAGGTACCGGAGCAGGTCGCGGTTGGCCCCGTACAGGCGTTTGCCGAACGGCCCGCCCTGGACCAGGGCCTCGGTCTGGCCGGGCCGGCGCTCGGCGGCCTCGGTCAGGCCGCACGCGTCCTCGAACGAGGTCACGATCGGCCGCCCCGCCACGGGGTACAGGTTCCAGGCGGCGTCGAGGGCCTCGACGGTGCCGTAGCGGGCGCGGAGCCAGGCGGCAAAGCCGGCGCGGTCCGCCTCGCGCTCCAGGTTCTTGCCGCCGGCGTTCGGCTCGCCGAAGCCGTGCCAGTGGTCGAGGGCCGGGTGGCCGCGGTACCGGGCGATCTCCGGGCCGATGCAGGCCTCCATGAGGACCTGCATCTCGGGCTCGGCCAGGATCGCGCCCTCGTAGGCCTCGCGCGGGATGCCGTGGGCCGCCAGCAGCGCGTCGCTCGGGGTGTGCCCCAGGTGGTAGACGACCTGGATGCCGGCCTCGGAGGCGGCGTCCATCCAGTCGTCGGTCCGGGTGAAGTCGTAAACGCCGGGCTCGGTCTCCTCGGGCCGGTGCGTGTGATAGCGCACGGACGTGATGCCCAAGTCGCGCATGCGCTTGAGCTCGGCGACGAGCCTCCCGCGGTCGTAGTCGCCAGGGCTCCAGTAGACGGCGGAGACGAACCAGGCGCGGGCCTCGGCCAGGCCGCGCTGGCGGTCGGTCAGGTGGGCGTCGCGCCAGCCGCGCCGGGCGGCGGCCCGCTCGTCGGGCGTGAGAGGCTTCGAATCGGTCACGGCACGGGTCTCCTGTGCGAGGGTCGACCCGCCACCTTGCCGCGCCAGGGAGGGAAGTCAATCGAAAAGCCCGTTTCCGGCCCCCCGTGCGGCCCCAGAGACTGCCAAAATGGCAGTCCCGCACCCCGCGGAGCCCCGGAAACGCCCGGTTGCCTGCCGTTCAGGCCCCTTTTGATGGCCTCGCCGGTGGCATGGGCTTTGCATTGGTGCTTATGCTGGAGGCGCGGCCCGGCCGCGCCCTCACGGTGACCACCCGACGAAGGAGGCCGACGTGGACCTCAATCGACTGACGCAGAAGTGCCAGGAAGCCCTATCGGCGGCCCAGAGCTTGGCGGTCCGTCACGGGCATCAGCAGGTGGACGGCGAGCACCTCCTGGCGGCCCTGGTGGCCCAGGAGGACGGCCTCGTGCCGCGCCTCCTCCGCCGCATGGACGTCCCCGTGGACGCGGTGCGCGCGGCCCTGGACGAGGCGCTCGACCGCATGCCTCAGGTCGGCGGCCCCGGGGCGGCGCCGGGCAACATCTACGTGACGCAGCGGCTCAACGAGCTCCTGGTGCGGGCCGAGGACGAGGCCGCGCGCCTCAAGGACGAGTACGTCTCGGTCGAGCACGTGGTCCTGGCGTTCCTGGCCGAGGGCACCGCCAGCGCCGCCGGCCGCGTCCTGGCCGACGCCGGCGTCACACACGACGCGTTCCTGGCGGCGCTGACGGCGGTGCGCGGCAACCAGCGGGTCCGCAGCGCGACGCCGGAGGCGACCTACGAGGCCCTCGACCGCTACGGCCGCGACCTCGTCAAGGAGGCCCGCGCCGACCGGCTGGACCCGGTCATCGGGCGCGACGAGGAAATCCGCCGCGTCATCCGCATCCTCTCGCGCAAGACCAAGAACAACCCGGTGCTGATCGGCGAGCCCGGCGTCGGCAAGACCGCCATCGTCGAGGGCCTGGCCCAGCGGATCGTGCGAGGCGACGTGCCGGAGTCGCTGAAGGACAAGACCCTCTTCGCGCTGGACATGGGGTCGCTGGTGGCCGGGGCCAAGTACCGGGGCGAGTTCGAGGAACGCCTCAAGGCCGTCCTCCAGGAGATCAAGGAGAGCCAGGGCCGCATCCTCCTCTTCATCGACGAACTCCACACCATCGTCGGCGCCGGCCGCGCCGAGGGCGCCATCGACGCCGGCAACATGCTGAAGCCGATGCTGGCGCGCGGCGAGTTGCACTGCATCGGGGCGACCACCCTGAACGAGTACCGCCAGCACGTCGAAAAGGACGCCGCCCTCGAACGCCGCTTCCAGCCCGTCCTGGTCGACCCCCCGAGCGTCGAGGACACGGTGTCGATTCTGCGCGGCCTGCGGGAACGGTTCGAGGTCCACCACGGCGTGGCCATCCAGGACGGCGCGCTGGTGGCGGCGGCGGTGCTCTCGAACCGGTACATCTCCGACCGGTTCCTGCCCGACAAGGCCATCGACCTCGTCGACGAGGCCTGCGCGATGATCCGCACCGAGATCGACTCGATGCCCGCGGAGCTCGACGCGGTGACGCGGCGGATCATGCAACTGGAGATCGAAGAGGCCGCCCTGAAGAAGGAGAAGGACAAGGCCAGCGCCACACGCCTCGAGGCCCTCCGCAAGGAACTGGCCGACCTCAAGGCCCGGGGCGACGCCATGCGCGCCCAGTGGGAGGCCGAAAAGGACGCCATCGTCCAGGTCCAGACGCTGCGGACCGCCCTGGAGGAGACGCGCCGGCAGATCGAGGAGGCCCAGCGGGCCTACGACCTGGACAGGGCCGCCGAACTCACCCACGGCCGCCTGCCCGAACTGGAGCGGCAGCTGAAGGAGCACGAGGCCCGCCTCGCCGAGAAGCAGGAGGGGGCGGCCCTGCTGCGCGAGGAGGTGACCGAGGAGGAGATCGCCCAGATCGTCTCCCGGTGGACGGGCATCCCCGTGGCGCGGCTCGTCGAGGGCGAGCGCGAGAAGCTCCTGAAGCTCGACGAGGTCCTGCACCGGCGCGTCGTCGGCCAGGACGAGGCCGTCCAGCGCGTCGCCGACGCCATCCTCCGGGCCCGCGCGGGCATCAAGGACCCGCGCCGGCCCATCGGCTCGTTCCTCTTCCTCGGGCCGACGGGCGTCGGCAAGACCGAACTCGCCCGGACGCTGGCCGAGGCGCTCTTCGATACCGAAGAAAACATGATCCGCATCGACATGAGCGAGTACATGGAGAGGCACACCGTCTCCCGCCTCATGGGCGCCCCGCCCGGCTACGTCGGCTACGAGGAGGGCGGCCAGCTGACCGAGGCCGTCCGCCGCAAACCCTACGCCGTCGTCCTCTTCGACGAGGTCGAAAAGGCCCACGCCGACGTCTTCAACGTGCTGCTCCAGATCCTCGACGACGGCCGATTGACCGACGCCCAGGGCCGCACCGTCGATTTCCGCAACACCTGCATCATCATGACCTCGAACCTCGGCTCGATGCACCTCCAGGAGGGCGTCACCGCCGAGGGCACAATCCGCGACGCCGCCCGCGACGCCGTCATGGCCGACCTGAGGCGGCACCTGCGGCCGGAGTTCCTGAACCGCATCGACGACATCATCCTGTTCAAGCCCCTACGCCTCGACGAGATCGAACGGATCGTCGACCTCCAGGTCGAGGACCTGCGGCGGCGGCTGGCCGACCGGCGCATCGCCCTCGACCTGACCGAGCCCGCCCGTCGCTTCATCGCCAAAGCCGGCTTCGACCCGGTCTACGGGGCGCGGCCCCTGAAGCGGTACATCCAGCGGCACCTCGAGACGCGGCTCGGACGCGAGCTCATCGCCGGCCAGGTCCCCGACGGTTCGACCGTCTCGGTGGACGTCCGGGCCGACGACGGCCTGGGGGTCGACGTCACGCGCCCCGCCGCAGAACCCGCCTGACAGCACGGGCGGGGGCCGGCGGCCTGACGGCGCGCCGAGGGCACAAGTCGGTTGACCGCCCGCGAAACGTGCGCTACACTAAGGAGCGGCGGTGACGGGCTCGGGCTCGCCACCGCGTGTCTTTCGCACTGCCACAAGGGGGCATTGAAGACGGAGACCTGATCGACGCCACGCGCCGCGTCTTGGGGGACGCGGCGTCCGCGCCGGCCGCTTCCTCGCCGTTGGACCACCCTGTACCGTCTCCCGGCGCGATTCCATGAACCGACCGAGCCCGCGATGGCGCTCCGTCCCTGAGCCGCCGCGCGCGTCGATCCCCCCTGCCCCGTGCGGCCGCCGTGCCGTCCGGCGGGGGCTCCGCCCAAGCCACGGAGAACCGAACCGATGCTGAAGCAGACCCTGGCCGCCGGCGTGTTGGCCGTGGCCGGCCTCGCGACCACCGCCTCGGCCGCGCCGTCCGACAACCTCTGGACCGCGATGACCCGCGTGGAATCGGGCGGCGACGCCCGGGCCTACAACCGGCGCGAGAAGGCCGCCGGCATCGTCCAGATCCGGCCGACCTGCCTCGCCGACGTCAACCGCATCGCCCGCCTCCGCGGCCTCAGCGAGCGGTTCGCCCTGGCCGACCGGTACAACGTCGCCAAGAGCCGCCGCATCTGGGCCCTGTACCTCGACCATTACGGCGACGCCTATCGCCGCACCACCGGCCGCGACCCCACCGACCAGGTCTTCGCCCGCATCTGGAACGGCGGGCCCAAGGGGTACGCCAAACGGGCCACGCTGAAGTACTGGCGGCGGATCGTCAACGCCCTGCCGTAAGAGTTTCGGGGACAGGATACTAAACTCCTGCTCGCGAGTCACGGCGACGCAGTGCGACCCCGGGCGGAGAGTTTCGTGTCCTGGAGTTTAGTATCCTGTCCCCGAAACTACGCCGCAGACCGGGCACGCCGGGTCACGCGTCCGCCGCACGGTCCGCATCGTCCCGGCCAGGCCGTCGACGACCAGCAGCCGGTCCGCGAGCGTCCCCCCGAGGCCGAGCAGCACCTTCCCCGCCTCCAGCGCCTGGAGCGTCCCGAGAACCCCCGGCACCGGCCCGAAGACGCCGACCTCCAGGGCCCGCGGTTCGTCGGCGCGCGGCGGGGCCTCCGGCACGAGGCACCGGTAGCACGGGCTCCCCGCCTCCGGCAGGACCGCCAGCAGCAGGCCCTCGAACCGGACGGCGGCGGCCGAGACGAGCGGCACCCCCTCGGCCCAGCAGGCGTCCGCCACCGCGAACCGGGCCGGGAAGTTGTCCGTGCAGTCGAGCACCACGTCCCACCCGGCCACGCGGGCGCGGGCTGTCTCGGCCGTCACGCGCGCGGCAAACGTCTCCAGCCGCACGTCGGGATTGACGGCGGCCAGGCGCTCGGCGGCGGCCTCGACCTTGACGCGGCCGACGTCGGCCGGGCCGTAGAGGACCTGGCGGTTCAGGTTCGACGGCTCGACCGTCTCGCCGTCCGAGAGGCCGAGGCGGCCGACGCCCAAGGCCGCCAGATACGGCAGCGCCCCGGACCCGAGGCCGCCCGCCCCGACGACCAGGGCCGAGGCGGCCGCCAGCCGCGCCTGCCCCGCCGGGCCGACCCCCGCCAACACCCGGTGCCGCGCGTACCGGTCCCCTTCGGTGCCGCCGGCGCGCGCGAAAGGCAGGGCGTCGTCTGGAGCCATGGCCCCAGGATACGCCCTGCCCTCGCGGGCAGCAAGCGGCCGTGAGTTTCGGGGACAGGATACTTAACTGTCACGGCGACGCCGCATGACCCGAGCGGGGGGAGTTTAGTATCCTGTCCCCGAAACTTCCGCTCCGCCGATCCGCCGCCCCACGACCCGCGCGATCTTCCAGACGATGCCGGCCAGCAGGGCCAGCAACCCGGCCACCGGCAGGACGCCGAACAGCACGCCGAGCGCCCCGAGGACGATCAGCGCCGTCGAGAGGAGCCCGTGCAGCGCCCGGGTGCGGGCGCGGCGGGCGACGGCCCGAACCAGCAGCACCACCGCCACGGACGCCACCACCACGCCCAGCCGCTCCAGGCCTTCGACCATCGACCGGGAGGCGGCCCAGCCGTCAAGCCGCACGTCGCCGCGCGGCGTGGTGAAGCGGACGCGTTGCCAGCGGCTCGCGTCGAAGGCGGGCAGGTCGACGTCCAGGCTGACGAGGCCGGTGCGGCCTTCGCCGCCCTGGCGGACGAGGGCGTGTGTGCGGCCGTGCTCGAAGGCGGCGATGGGGCCACCGCTGAAGTCAACGGCCTGGCCCGCGCCCCCCCCCAGGGAGACCGTGATCCCCCGCCCGGCCTGGAGGCCGTCTTCGTGCTGGGTGACGATGTCGTTGATGGTCGTGGGGTCGCCGCCGGTCACGTTCAGCCGCTGCAGGGCCTCTTCCGCCTCCGAGATGACCTGGAGCTGCTGTTGCTGCTCCTCGAGCTTGCGGACGTAGCGCTGGGCGGCTTCGGCCTGGCCGCCCCGACGGCGAGCCTCGCGGTACCGTTCATCGCGCCGGTCGCCATCTGCGTCGGCCTTGCCCTTGCCGCCCTTCTGCATGGGGATGGCGGGGGCCTTGAGCTGCTTCGTGCGCTGATCCAGCATCTGGAACTCGGACAGGACGCGGCTCTTGTCGAGGTCAGCGGCCTTGCCCGAGACCGCCTCGTCCCGGGTGGCCTGGACGACCAGGCCGTTGGCGTCGAACCAGCCGGAGTTGAAGTTGTTCGGGTTGACGAAGCGCCACTGGGCCTTGCCGTCGGCCTCGTTCAGGGCGCCGGACCAGTTGGCGCCGACGTCCTGGACCTGGTTGCGGGCGAGCTTGTTGGTCTGCCCCACGTAGGCGTCGTTGAGGCGCTCGCGGTTGTCGATGGAGACCTGGCCCTCGTCGCCGAGGCGGAGCTCGCCGGTCTCGGTCGTCTGGAGGCCGAGCTGGCGGTCGGCCTCGCGAAGGAGGGAGGCGGCGTTGCGGACCTCTTCCTGAAGCCGCTCGTTGCCCTCCTGGTCGGCCAGGTCAGCGTAGTACGTCTGGGTCTGCTTGAGCCCCTTCTGGAACTGCCGGAGGTTGGTGAAGGCGCGGCCCTTGGCGAAGGCGTTGTCGTACTGGAGCGTGGAGACGAGCCGCTTCAGCACCTTGCCCTGGTAGGCCAGGACGCCGGCCTCGAACTCGCCCTCCCGGGTGACGCGGCCGAGGGTGCCGTCGAAGTGGACCCAGCGGTGGGTGCGCGGCAGGCGGAGTTCGACCTGGCTGAGCTCGACGTTGATGTTCTCGGTGCGGATCAGGGGGAACGCGACGCGGCCGGCCTCGCCGGGGGGCGGCCGCTTGCCGCCGTACTTCAGGACGACTGGATAGTCGAGGTCGCCGGCGGCGGTCTTTACGAGCGGGATGCGCACCAGGCTCGCGTCGCCGCCCTCCGCCTCGGCCGGCTTGACCAGGGCTCCGGCCACCCGGGCCGTCCACAGCCGCGCCGTCGCCGGCAGCCGCACCGCCAGCACCTGCTCGGTGCTGTTGTCGACCTGGTAGGTCTGCACGCCGCGATACGCCCCGGAGGCGTCCATCATCAGGACCGTGCGGGCCAGCCCGATGCGGGCCCCGGCCGTCTCCACGGCCGTCCGCTGCTTGGTCCGGAACGCCAGGTGCGGCTCGGCGTCGGCCCGGACCAGGTAGACCTGCATCAGGCCGCCCTGGAGCAGGCCGGCCACCGTCCGCCACTCCTTCTGCTGGCGGCTGAGGGGTTCGAGGCCCTCGGTCGCCTCGACGACGACCTCGTCGCGCCCGGCGCTTTCCAGGGCGACGTACCGGCGGTCGGTGCGCCCGGTCTCGACGACCGGGACCGGCGCCTCGTGGACCTGGGGCGTCAGCAGCCGGTCCCGCTCCACCAGCACCCGCAACTCGTCCATCACCTCGTCCTGCAGGTCCAGCGTCACGCGGACCTGGTCCGTGCCCTCGACCGGCTCCACCGTCTTCTGCCGCAGCAGCGGCACACTGATCCGCGCGTCGGCCATGTAGGCCGGCAGGCGGAAGACGACCTGGCGGACGCCGGCGCGGCGGATGTCGAAGACGAGGAGGATCGTTTCCTCCAGGGCGCGGCTCGTGACACGGACGTTCGAGACGGTGTAGCCGCTCACGTCCGGCTGCCGCGGCGAGAGCTCCAGGCGGCCGCCGTACACCGGCTCGCGCATGTGGAACGCCAGGCGCGCGAGCTGGCGCTGCCCGCCGCTCAGCCACCCCTGGACCCGCTTCAGCAGGACCACCTCGACGCCGTCGAGGTCGCGGGCCCGGACGTCGAACGCCGGGTCGACCTGGACGACGAGGTCGGCTTCCTGGCGGTCGACATCGAGGGCGGCCAGGCGCGGCAGGGGGACGGCCTCGACCGGCCCGTCCTGGCCGAGCTTGCCACGGACGACCACCGGGACGTCGCCGAGGACGCCGCTGCCGAAGTAGACCGTCAGAACCCTCCGCCCGGCCTCGCGCGTGACGGCCCACTCGAACGACCCGGGCACGGTCACCTCGCGGATCTCCAGGTCGTCCGGAATCGCCAGCCTCGCCCGGTAGATGGGCCGGTCCTGGACGTGGTAAAGGACCCGCGTCTCCAGGAGCCGCTCGCGGTCGGCCACGCGGAGGATGGACTGGACCTCGGCCCAGACGCGGGCGTCGACCGGCTGGACGCCCAGCTCGATGGTGAACGGGACGGAGGCGAACGCGTACGCCTGGTACGGCCGCGTCCCGAGGGGGCTGTCGTCGGCGCCGGTGCGCGGCAAGGCGTCGGCCTGGACGTCCGTCCGCGTGACGCCGCGCGCCGCCACCGTCCGCACGTCCAGCAGGGGGCTGCGGCGGACGGTGAGGCGGCCGCTGTGGCGGACGGCGCCCTCGACGCCCACCACCGGCACGGCCAGGGTCTCCGGGCCGGCGGCAGCGACGCGGCCGGGCCGCCAGAGCGTCAGGCGCAGCGACTCGCCGTCGCGGGCGGCCTTTAGCAGCGACACCTCCAGCCGCCGCCCCCCCGCGCCCTCGCGGATCTCCCAGCCCCGCACGTTCGTCCCGGCCACCTCCTCGACCAGGTACCCGGCGGGCAGCGCGATGGTGAAGAACTCGCGCTCGGTGCGCCGGAACTGGAGCGTCAGGTCCCAGGTCAGGCGCACACGGTCTTCCTGGACGTCCAGCAGGGCCGCGCTCTCGGCCGTCAGGCTGTAATCGACGTGGCCCTCGCTGACCTTCGGCCGCCACCGGACCGTCACGCCGCCCCCCGGCCCGAGGGCCGTCCTGATGGTCTCGCCGGGCTGCTTGGTCTCGTAGGTGCGGCGGTCGGCCACGCCGCCCAGGCGCAGCTCGGTCTCGGCCTCGGGCACGGTCAGGGTGAGGGCCGTGGCGGGGGCGTGCGGCAAGGTGCCCTCGGCCACGCGCCACCCGCCGCGACGCTCCAGCTTCATCCGCACCGCCAGGTCGAGGCGATGGCGGCCCTTGCCCTCGACGTAGAGGACGAGCAGCGCCGCCCCGGGGCGGGCCTGCTGTTCGGCCTGCTGGACCGGGGCCTGGCGGACCGGCTGCTTCAGGTTGACCGACGCCGGCTCCACCCAGCCGGGCGGCGCGTTCGGCACGGGCACCGGCATGCCGCCCACACCGAGGCGGGCGGGCCGGCCGTCCAGGTCGGCCCGGGCCAGGACGCCGCCCCCCAGCGGCAGGGGCACGGCAATGAGGCCGTCCTCGTAGACGTCCAGGTCCAGACCGCCCTCCACGAGCAGGTACTCCTCCCCCGCCAGGCGCGCCGTGTAGGCCGCGCCCGCCAGCGCATACGCCGCCGGCGGCGGGTCGCCCTCGCGGCGCTCGTCCGGATAGGCCTGCTCCCACAGAGCGCGGTAGCGGTCGTAGGGGATGAGGAGGCGACCGGCCCGGGCGGGCCCGGCGGCCGGGTCGTAGGGGACGAGGATGGCGTCGTCCGGCACGTCCACGGGGTCGGGCAGCGGGACGATCTGGACGACGTACGGCCGGTCGGGCGCCGGCTCGGTGGCCTCGGCCACGCCGGCCCCCGCCACCAGCACCCCGGCCGCGACGAGCGCCGCCGCGGCGGCCGCGGCCGCCGGCTTCGGCCCCAGGCCCACCCCCCGCAGGAACCCGCGGACCAGCGCCGCCGCCAGGTAATACGGCACCAGCAGGCAGGCGGCATAGAAGGCCGGGTTCGTCACCAGGGCCAGCTCCAGCCACCCCGGCACGGCCGGCAACGCCGTCGCCGCCAGCAGCACCACGACGACGTAGGCGGCCTTGCGGCCGGCGGAGCGCGGCGTCAGGGCGAGGCCCAGGACGAAGACCGCCACGGCCAGGCCCCAGGCCAGGGCCTCGACGCGCCGCCGGCTGACGATGGTCACGTTCAGGGCCGGCTCTTCGCCGAGGCTCCGGAACACCACGCCCCCCGCCTCGTCCGTCCGCGTCAGGGCGATGTTCAGGCTCCGCGCCCCGGCCAGGGCCCACTTGCTGACCTCGCGGGCCGTGGGCTCCTCGGGCCGCCGCACGGCCTGTTCCGTGCCCTCGGTCGCGGCCGCCTCGCCCGCGACGTCCCCGGCCTGCGCCTGGGACACCGGGGGCGGCATCTCCGCCTCGAGCACCTCCTCGTCCGTCGGCAGCTCGGACGGCATGGCGCCGGTGTCATCCCAAGCGGGGGCATCGGCATACTCGGTGCTCTTGAGGGCCCGGCCGCTCTGGACCGCGCACGAGAGCGGCTGGAGCAGCAGCGCGAGCAGACCGTGGTCGAAGTCCACCCCGCCGCTTGCCGCCAGCAACCACTCGGCCACGCGCGTCCCGGCCGGGGCGGGCGGCTCGATGCCCTCGGCCACCACGCTCCCCTCGGCCGCCACCACCCGGTGCTCCGCCGGCGTCTGCAGCGTCCAGACCAGGTCGGTCACGGGGACTTGGCGGCCGTTGTCGGCGGCGGTCTCGTGGAGGACGAGGCGCGGCGAGGGGACGCCCAGCCGGTCCCAGAGCAGGAGCCGATCGGCCAGCATCTCGTAGACCACCTGCAGGTCGCGGACGGCGCCGGGAGCCCCCGCTGGCAGGCTGAGCAGAATCCGCTCGCCCTCCTGCTGGGGTTTGGCGGGGCGGCCGTCCAGCGTGGCCGACCACAGCGTCGCCCCCGCCGGAAGACGCACCTCCAGGTACAGGGCCTTGGTCCGCAGGAGGAAGCGCGCGGCACTCTGGGCGACGCCGGAGGCCGAGAGGACGGTCGCCAGCTCGGCCCGCTCGACGAGGGCGGGCGGCACGGGGTAGGTCTCGTGGCGCGAGACGGCCAGCGTCACCGCGGGCGGCTCGCCGACGAAACCGTAGGCCCCCAGCAGCCGCCGCCCCGGCAGGTAGTCGGCGTCGACCAGCTCGCCGACGTCGACGCGCCGCGGGTGGGCCGTCACGCGGACGTCCAGCTCCGGGCTGCCCTCGACGGCGACGAACCCGCTCTGGTACTGGACGCCCTCGGCCCGCACGAGCGGCAGGCCCAGGGTCTCCTGCTCGGCCTCGCCGAGCCGCTGCTCGAAGTCGACCGCCAGGCGGAGCGTGCCCTTGCGGGCGTCGGCGAGGACGGCGGTCCACACGCGGCCGCCGTCGGTCTCCTGGCTCGTGTACTCCTTCAGGCCGAGGCCGTCGAGGCCGCGGATCGCCAGGGCCGTCGGCGTGGACGCCGGCAGAACGAGCCGCAGTTCGCGGGCCCGGGCCTGCTCCACGGTGTAGATGAGCTCGTAGTGGGCGACCCGGGCGTCGCGCTCGACGCGGAAGAAGTTGAACGTCTCGGCGGTCAGGCGCGGCTCGATGCGCGTGACGCGGAGTTCGGCCTCGTAAGGCCGGCCCTCGTAGCGGTATGCCAGGCTCGTCGCGACGCCGCCGAGGCCGTACTGGCTCTTCTCGTTCTCGTCCAGCGGGGTCAGGCGCTCGAGCGTCTCCGGCCGCACCCGCAGGTCGTCGCGGGCGTCGACCGCCACGGCCCCGGTGTCGCGGGCCGCCCCGGCCACGGCGAACGCCGGGAACGCCACCGTCTGCGTCTCCCACGCGCCGAACCAGTCGTCCGGGACGCGCTTGGCGGTGAAGTAGATGCGGGTCTCCTGGCCGGCGGCCAGACCGCGGGGCAGGCGGACGTGGACGCGGCCGTCCTCGCCGCGCGGCCCGTAGCGCTCGAACGGCAGGGCCTGGCCGCCCTCGGCCGAGACGCTGAGGACGTCCCAGCCGGCGGGCACGGCGATATCGAACGTGAAGAGCTTCTCCTCCTTCGGGAGCATGGCCAGCCCGCCCTGGAGCTCCAGGCCGCTGTCCTGGAGGACGAGCAGCAGGTTGGAGGTCACGAGCAGTTCGGCGGGGGGCTTGGCGATGTCGGCCGTCAGGGTGAAGTCCGCCTGCGGCGCATAGTACGCCGCCACCGGCCGCACCGGCCCCCCGGTCACCTCGGCGCCGGGCACGGCCGGCAGGGCCCGCAGGAGCATGGGCGTGTCGATGCCGATGAGGCCGTCGCGCTGGAGGGCCTCGGCCTTCAGCCGGTCCTCCAGCAGCAGGCCGACCACGGCCGAGTGGCCGACCACGTCGAGGGGCTCGAGGCGCGGCATGGCCCAGGGCCCGACGGCCCGGCCGTGGCGGACCGTGCCGATGGTCAGGACGACGGTGCCGGTGGCCTCCTCGCGGAGCTGGACCTCCAGGATACGCCGGCCGCCCTCCTCGGTCACCGCCCAGCGGGCGAGCTGCGGCGAGAGGACGTCGGTCACCTCGTACCCGGCGGGCACGACGAACCGGAAGGCGTCCACCGCCCGGTGCAGGACATCCAGCGAGACCGTCGCCGTCAGGCGCTGGACCGCCTGGCGGACCTCGGCCACCAGGACGCTCTGGGCGACCACAACGCGGTCGAGCCGCTTGAGGCGGCTGTTGAGGGTCATGACGAGCACCGTGGGTCCGCGTGTGGGCAGCAGTTCGATGCGGGTGACCCCGTTGGCCTCGTCGAAGGCGCGGCTGAGGACGGCGGCGCCGCTCTTGACCTCGACGTCGCCGGGCACGGTCAGACGGACGCGCGTGGCCGCCGGCGTCGGCAGCTCGAAGCGGAGGACCTGGCGGGCGGCGGTGGTCTCGAGCGGCGCCACGGCCGCCAACTCCAGCCGGTGCCGGCCCTTGCCCTCGACGAACAGATGCAGCCGCCCGTCGTCGCCGCGCCCCAGCGGGGCGCTCGTGCCGTCGAGCGTCGCCTCGGCCAGGCCGACCTGGCCGACCGAGAGGGGCACGGCATGGAGGCCGGGGGCCAGGACGTTGACCTCGACGGCGCCGCGGATGCGGGCGCGTTCGCGGCCGACCTCGATCTGGTACTCGGCCGCCACGGGCGCTGCCGCGAGCGGCGGCCGCGCCTCCTCCTCGCGCTTCGCTTTCGCCAGAAGCGCCTCGTACTCGTCGCGGGGCAGCAGGACGCGGCGGGACCCGCCCTGCAGGAGGACGTTCAGGTCCTCCATCGGGACGTACAGTTCGCGGACCAGTTCGTCGGCGGGCGGCTGGGGCGGCAGGGCGTCGCGGCTCGCCGTCGCCGCGGAGGCGACGGCCAGGAGCGCCGCGAGGCCGGCCAGGTGCGGGCGCAGGTTACGCATGGCCGCCCTCCTCCCGCTGGGTGTCATCCTCGTCGGCCTGGCCGCCCGCCTCGTCCGGGGGTGCGGCCTCGGGGTCGGCGTCGGCCTTGGGGTCGGCCGCATCCGGTTCCGCCTCGACGACGGCCTCCGGCTCGCCCTTGGGCGGTTGCTCGACGGGCTCGACGGCGCTGCCCGCCCGGCCTTGGGCCGCCTGCTCCCGGGCCGCCAGGCGCGCCTCGCGCCGCTCGCGCCGGCGCGGGTCGCGCGGCCGGGTAATCAGCAGGTACCAGAGGGTCCAGATAATGAGGACGACGCAGCAGGCGGCCACGGTGGCCGTCGAGACCGTCGCCCGGGCCGCCGACGGCAGGAACACCCCCCCCAGCACCACCGCCGCCAGGAGCAGGCCCACGGCCAGCACCTTGCGCCCGAAGCGCATCGGCGCGAGCAGCAGGCCCAGCGCCAGCAGGACGACAATGGCGACCCCCTTGTACAGGGTGCCGTCGACGGCGACGACCCGCAGGGCCCCCGCCTGGCCCGGCTCGGGCCGCAGCGTCGAGAAGAGCAGCCGCCGCCCGTCCGTCGCGAAGTCCTGGAGCACCGCCTGGTCCACGTCCACGCCGCGCGTCACCCACGGCAGCAGCCAGCCGCTGTCGTACATGCCGACCGGCGCCGCCCCGAAGCCGCGCAGGCGCCAGACCAGCTCCGGCGTCCACTGGCCGCGCTTTCCCAGGTAGACCCACTCGGTGGGGATGTAGACGGCGGCGTAGACCTTCTGGATGGCGGGCTCTTCGGGGAACTCGGGACCGCTCAGGGTCAGCCCGCCCCCCCGCACGGTGTAGCGGAGTTCGAGCAGGAAGGGCGTGTTCTGTTCCTGGCCGACCAGGGGCACGAAGTAGTCGCCGCCCTCGCCCTGCTCCAGCGAGACGGGCCGCCCGTTCAGGCGGACCGGCTGGATGTCGAAGTCGACCTCGCCGGGCAGACGGATGACCAGCCGCTGCCGGAAGCTTCGCATCCGGTATAGCGCCTGGACGCTCGTCACGTCGCCGCGCGTCACGACGAAGCGGACGACGGCGGCCTCGACGGCGGTCGCCTTGATGTCCTTCGGCTCGTAGCGGGTGGCCTGGACGGTCATGTGCCAGGCGTCGTGGAACTCGAAGGCCAGGGCCGCGTCCGGGATGCGGACACCGTGCATCAGGTCGTGCTGCGGGTCGATCGGCCGGAGCGATTCCTCCATCTCGGCCGGCATGACGTCGATCGTCTCGGCCTTCGCGAGGACGATCTGGCCCCAGGCCCGGTCGACCTCGCGGGGCACGAGGCGCGGGATGGCGATCTCGGTGGGGTTGCCGAGGTCGAGCTTCTCGATGGTTCGCTCCCACTTCAGGCGGATCTCGCGGCGGCCCATCAGTTCGGTCTCGCCCGTCAGGCGCCAGGCCACCATGCCGTCGGCGAGGTCGGCGGCGTCGTCATCCACGGTGTGCCGGATGTCGCCGCTTGTGACACGGAGCTCCGGCGCGACCTCGGCCGGGATGTCCAGGCGGACGCTTTTGACGCCGCTGTAAAGGATGTCGTAGAAGAGCCGGGCCTCGAACTGGACGACGCCCGACTCGATGCGGGCCGTCAGCAACTGGCCGACGGTCACCTGGGGCTTGCGCCGCTCGGCCGCCAGCGCCAGCGCGACGGCGTCGCGGCTGTAGGCGTAGGCCAGCGCCGGCCGCTCCCCGCCACGCCGCGTGCTCCGCATGCCTTGGACGGCCTCGCCGTGGGAAACCGCCCGCAGACCGTCGGCCGTCTCCGGGTTCACGCGCAGGCTCTCCGGGGCGTAGACGACCAGGCGGCCGCTCTCGCGCTCGACCGTCTCCGGGTCGACGCGCGGCACGGGGACGGGGACGGTCGCGGCCTTGCCGGTGGGGGCCAGCAGGTCGGGCTCGCGCAGCGGCCGGTGGAGCTGGACCGCCAGGGCCACCTGGCCGAGGGCCTTGCGGCCGAGGTTGACGACGAGGCGCCGCTCGGGCTGGGCCTCGACGTGGTGGGCGTCAACCACCACGGGCTGGGCCCCGCCCGCCTGGACGCCCGCGACGCTCCGGACCTCGAACCCCTCGGGGATGCGCACCGCCAGGTTGAAGACGCCGGCCCGCTGGACATCGTAGACGACGAGCACGTCAAGCGTCAGGTCCTCCGGCGCGAGGTGGGCCTCGACGAGCGTCTCGGCCAGCAGGCGCGGCTGGATGGTCTCGACCCGGAGCTCCAGGTCGAAAGGCACCGTGGCGTACCGGTACGAGAAGTCCCACCGCTTGCCGCGCAGGGGCGCGGGCAGCTCGGTGGCGTCGACCTGAAGGAGGCCCTCGCGGCGGACGGCCTCGGCCCGGAGGCCGTCGGCGACGCCCACGACGACCCAGCCCTGCTGGCGGCCGACGTTGCGGGCCCGGACGACGGGCACGGCCACCAACGTGTCGCTGGCGAACTTCTCCAGCTCGACCACCAGGTCCTGGCTCCCCTTGGCGGGCTCGAAGAGCTGGACCTCGATCCGCCGGACTTCGTCGGCCGCCACCTGCTCGACCGACCACTCGCGCACGTTCGGGTCGAAGACGTTGACGACCTTCTGGTCCAGGGGGACGTCGACGACGAGGCGCGGGAGTTCGGCGCGGCTGATTTCGTAGGCGAGTTCGGCCCGGGTGCGTGTCACGCCCTCGTCGATGGTGACCTGCTGGCGGCACTGGACGGTGGCCAGGGCCTCCAGACCCTTGGCGCCCTCGGCCTTGGGGGTCCAGTCGATCCGGACCTGGGGGGCGGCCCCGACGAACGCCAGGACCCGCGTCTGGTCGGCGCCCGCCTCGTCCGGCACCTCGGTGGCGGCCAGGAGGGGCTGGATGTTGACCTTGACGCCCGACTCGGGGATGCGGACGTCCCAGCGGCTGACCGGCGACCGCGGCGCCTGGAACGTCACGCTGTTCTGGCCGGGCGCCTTCGTGTAGGCCTTGGCGAAGGTCAGCGCCAGCTCCAGCACCTGCGGCGCGTCGGCCGCGTTCTCCACCAGCAACGCGTACCCCGCCTCGCCGCGCGACACGATCCGCGCCGGCTCGTCGCCGAGAGCGGCCCGGGTGATGGCGGCGTGGGGAAGGCCGAGCGGTATCTCGTTCCACCCCTCCTTCAGGACCTCGATGCGGAGCGTGCCGTCGACCGTGACCACGTCCTTGGCCACGGTCGCGACGTAGGCGGCCTCGGCGATGAGCGTCTCGATGGGCGGCGCGGCCTCGGGCGGACGCGTCCGGGCCTCGCGTGCGGCCTTCCACAGCTCCTGGAACCGCTCGTACGGCAGAAAGACGCCGCGCCCCTGCGCCTCGAACACCTCCCGCAACTTCTCGTACGGGATGTAGATCGTCTGCTCTTTGAGCGGGGCGTCGTCGTCGGCCGCCGGGGCCGCGGGCGCGGCCTCGGGAGGCGCCGCCGCGGCGGCTGCCCACGTCCCGGTCCCGCAGAGCCCGATCACCGCCGCCAGCCACAGCCAGGTTCCGTAACGCGTCATTCGTGTGCCCTCGGACCAGGGTTCGAACGGGGGCGCGCCCCCGACGGGGGCCCGCCGACCCGAAGCCGGATACGAGGATAGACGCGGCCGGCGGCCCCCGGGTTCCGCCCAAGATGGTTGTACCGCGGGCGCGGTCGGTGTCACAGAGAAATGCGGCCGGACCTCGCCCGGCCCGGCGGGGCGCGTCTCGGCCGCGGTGGCCCGCGGCGCGGCCCTACTTCTCGGCGGCGGCCAGGTCCCCCGCCACCTCGTACAGCCGCGCCACCGACCCCGCCCAGTCGCCGCCCTTCTCCACGCACGCGATGAGGGCCTCTACGGCCGCCTCCGCCTCGCGGTAGCGGTCGTCCTTGGGCGGCGGCGGGCCGGCCGGCTCGGTCAGAACGCCGGCCTCAAAGACGCCCGTCACCTTGCCCCGGACGTCGGCGGTCCGGCCCTGGCGGTCGGTGAACCGCCCGGTGTACGTGCCCGTGAGGGTGCGGCCCTCGCGGCGGAGCGTCACGCGGTACGTCCCCGTGCCGCCCTTGACCCAGGCGTCGTCGTTGACCTCGACGGCCAGGTCGATGGCCCCGTCGCCGGCGGGCGTGGCCGTGCCGGTGTGGCGGGCCGTGTTGAACGTCGGCGACTTGCCGTCGACCGGCGGCTGGACCCGGCCGTCCGCGTACCGGAGCGTCAGGTCCAGCGCCCGCGGGCCGGCCACCGTCTGCTTGCCCGTCTCGCGGTCCACGAGAATCCGCGTCAGCGCGTCGTGCAGCCGGACCGTCGCCGCGTCGTACGTCTTCATCGGCCGCGGATACAGCCGCCCCAGCTCACGCCGCACCGCCAGCACCGCCTCGCACGCCAGCGTCCCCTCGCGGAACATCTCCGTCTGCACGGTCGCCACCGCCCCGTCCGGCCCGGCCACGGCCATGGCGCGCGGCGTGCCGCCGACCATGTTCCCGAAGTGCACATACGTGTTCAGCGCGCTGCGGCGCGTCCCCTCGGCCGTCTCGTACGACCAGTAGTCGATGCCCTTCCAGCAGATGCCGTCGTACCCCACCGCCACCGTCGTCAGCGGCACCAGGTCGCGATACGTCGACGCGTGGTGCCCCACCTTGTCGCGGCAGTTGCAGGGCACCGGGTGGTCCGCCAGGGGCGGCCGGCTGTTGCCCACCCGCCGCGCAATCTCCAGGTACCCCACCACCATCCCGTTCGGCTGCGTCCGCTCGAACCGCGTCCGCCCCCAGTGCGGACACCCGCATCCATGCGTCAGCACCCGCCACTCCACCTCCGGCGCGAATCCCTGGAAGAACGCCACCGTCTCCGCCGACGGCCACGTGTCCCCCGACGTCCCAAGCAACATCCGCGTCTCCGTCCACCCCAGCGCCTTCACCCGCGCCCGCACGCCGTCCAGCACGGCCTTCCACACGGCCTCCGTCCCCGGCTCGCCGAAAATCGGCATCTCCGCCGCCCGCACCCGGCCCCCCTCCAGCACCTGAATCGGAATCGTCTCCGCCCGCTGCGCCGCGCCGTCCGGGACGTCGCGCCCGGCCTTGCCGTCGCGCCCGTACCCCTTGTAGTACATGCCATAGTTCCACACGTGCACCGACAGGAACCGCGGCGCGTGGGCGTGCCGGTCGTACAGCGCCAGGTACCGGTCCAGGAACCGGAAGTCCGGCTCCAACCGCCCCCCCTCGCGCCGAAAGACCACCAGCGGGTCGTCGCCGAAGACGCTCTTCCCGACCGCCCCCACCCCCAGCACGTCGTTGCCCAGCTCCCCCATCAGCCGCATCGACGCCGCCATCAGCTCAAAGTGCCGGTCCGACCACAGCCCCACCCCGTAATGCCCCGCCACCGACTCCGGCGACTGCAGCACGTTGATACACGTCGCCCACGCCGACGGCGGCCCCGCCTGCCACCCGTGCACCCGCACCTCCAGCGGCACCTCCCGCACCCCGCCCGCCGTCCGCACCCTCAGCGTCCCCGCATACGCCCCGGGCGCCGCGTCTGCCGCCGGCTCCACCGTCACCCACACCGGCTGCACCCGGGCCCCCTGCTGCGGCCGGTCGAACAGGCCCACGTACTTCCCCCCCAGCCGCGCATACCGCACCCGCACCGCCGACGCCGGCAACGTCGCCCCCCCCGGCCCCACCAGCGGCCCGACCTCCGCCGCCAACCCCGCCAGCGGCCCGTCCCCCTCGGCCACCACCTGCCCGCTGGCCACCCCGCCGCGCGGCACATCGAGGCGAATCGGCCGCACCTGCTCCAGGCGGCTGGCCCCCGGCGCCTCGGGGTCGATCGCCTGGCACGCCTCGGCGTTCCACAGCCGCACGCCCCCCGCGCGCGCCGCCGCCCCCCCGCGGAAGGCCGCCTCCGGCTCGCCCCTCAAGGTCAGGTCCACCAGCCCCGCCGTCCCCCACCGCAGGGTCGCGCGGCCCTCGGGCAACCCCACCGGCTCGGCCGCGTGATGAATCCGGAGCGCCAGCACGTTCACCCCCGCCCGCAGCACCTCCGGCGGCACCTCCACACGCAACCGCCGCAGACGCCCCTCGTACCGCCCGCGCACCTCCTCCGGCGGGGTGCGGCTGCCGTAGTTCGGAAGCAACACGTCCGCGTCCGGACGCACGTACGCCTCTCGCGGATACCCCGCCGCCTCCGACAGCGGCCCGAGCGGGCCCCGCGGCAAATGGCCGCGCCCGATCTCTCGCCCGTTCACCGCCACCACCACCCCGCCGCGATACACCACCACGAGCGCCAGCCGCCGCACCCCACGCGGGTCCGCCACCCGGAACCGCCCCTGCACCAGCAACACCCCCACCTGGTCCGCCATCCGGTCGTACCCGTACCCGCCGAACACCGGCCCCGTGTGGCTGGGCCAGGCGGAGTCGTCGAAGGGGCGCGCCGCCCACTCCGCCGCCGGCGCCGCCTTCGGCCGCCCGGCCCCCGGTTTCGGCACCACGTAAAACCGCCACGGCGTCTCCACGGTCAACACCGCCGTCTCGGCGTCGGCCCCGGCCGCCCCCGCGCCCGCAAGCGCCGCCCACGCGGCAACCAGAATCATCAGCGTCCACTGCCTCATGCGGAGTCCCTCAGTCTCAGCCCGGGCCGCCCGCCCGGCCCGAGGGCGCAGCCAAGCCCGTCGCGTTCCGAGGGATTGAACCAGCCGACCCCGGCCGGGTTTCCCCGCGATTGCCGCGCGCCGTGGCCGCTGCCGTCTTCCATGTCCGGCGCAGCCGGACCTTGGACTGCGGTGCCACCGGCACCGCTTTGGCTGCCGTTCGCCGTCTTGCCATCGCCGTTTCCCCGTAGCACGGGCATCCTGCCCGTGAGTTCTGCTTTGCCCTTTTCGCCGCGGGGCTCGCCCCCACGCGTGTCGTTTGCCGTCGCCGCTCTATGGACTGCGGCGGCCTCGACGCCGCTTTGGCTGCCGTCTGACGTTTTGCCCTGGCCGTATTCTTCTTCCCCCGGGCACCCAGTCTTGGCCCTTTTGCGTGTCTTCTTCCCCAGCCCCCGCCGCCTTCTTCTTCCCTCGCGTTCGCCTCTTCTTCGAGACCAACAAACGCCCCCTTGCGTCCCCGGCCCTTTCGCGCCACAATGGCCCGAAAGATCGCGGCGTCTGCCTCTCTCACGCGTCGGATCATCATCGAAAGGGGGACTGTCATGTTTCGCGCCGCGCCGCTCGTGCTTCTCGCCCTGGTGGCCGCCCCAGCTGCGGCCGCAGGCACCGACGACCGGGTCCAGGCCATCGAGCAGGAGCGGGCCGCCGCCGTCGCCCGCGCCGATGCCGAGGCCGTCGCCAAACTCACCCGCTTCGCCGAGGCCGCCGCCCGCGCCGGCCGCGCCGCTGACGCCAGGGCCTGCTGGCAGGCCGTCCTCCGCATCGACCCGGACCACGCGGCCGCCAAGGCGGCTCTGGCGGCGCCCGACAAGCCCCCGGCCGACCGCCGCCCCGGTGTCGGCGAGGCCGATCCCCGTCGCACCGAGTCCACGTTGCCCGCCGCCCTGACGGCCGACCGCACGGTCGGCGGCCCGGGCGCCGTGGTCCACGTCGTGGGCCAGCTGGCCGTCCCGACCGGCGTCACGCTGACGGTGCGCCCGGGCACGCGCCTGGAGGCGGCCCCGGAGGCGGGCCTCGTCGTCTCGGGCCGCCTCCTCGCCGAGGGCACCGAGACCAACCCGATCGCCTTCGTCCCCGCCAACAAGCGGCGCGGCTGGGCAGGCATCCGCATCCAGGCCCCCGGCAGCACGCTCGCGTGGTGCGTCATCGCCCTGGCGGAGAAGGGGCTGGAGATCCACAAAGGCGGGGCGAATGTCTCGCATTGCGCGCTCGTGGGCAACCGACTGGGCGTTTGGATCCATTCAACCGACACGCAGATCTCCGACACAGCCGTGCTCTACAGCTTGGGACATGGGATCAACGGTTTCGACGAAAGCACGCCCGTGGCCCGGGTTACCATCAAAGCATGCCGGGGTGTTGGCTACCAGTGCGACCACAAGAGTTTTCCGCATATCAGCCTGTGCGAGATCACCGCGAACCAGGGTGGCGGGTTTGCCGGCAACACCATGTCCGACCGCGGCATCCCAGAGATGCGCGACAGCAACGTCTGCGGCAATGCCGGTTTCGACATCTGGTGCGACCAGAAGGACAGCTACCGCTTCGCCAACGTCTACGTCGGCAAGGCCGCCGCCGCTCGCCTGGCCGCCGACCCGTCGGCCGTGGTCCCGAATCTCCGCGACGCCCGCACCACCGGCGAGGCGGGTAAGGGGTTGGTCTTCCTCAAGCCCGTGGCGACCGAACCGGTCGCGGGGGCGGGCGCGCCGAAGGCCGTACTTGACCTGGCCGCCGACTACGCCAAACGCCTCCTCAGCCGCCGGTAGGCCGTGCCGTCTTCGCATCGCCGGGGCGGCCGGGCCGTTTCGGGCCCCGAGCGGAAGCTCGCGGTCACGCGGTCCGTCCCCGCCCCGGTCCCGCGCGGCAGTGGCCGTCACATGGAGTGTGCTGACGGATCAGCGCCTTGTCGTGGCGACGGAGTCGCTGCCGTTCTCGGTGTTGCGCCATTTGGCGTTTCCTGTGGACTACGATGGGAGCGGCACCGCCATGGATGCTGATGTTATAGCCACCTTGCCAGGCGCCCCCGAGCCGCACTCCACGGGCCCGCCTGCCAGCGAGGGCTACTCCGACTCGTGCTTCACGACGTTCGCCAACCCGGCTATGGCGGCTGTCAAAAGAACCCACCCCGAAATAATGTTGACGTATATCAGAACCTGAAGCAGAAACCCCGTGTGCCACGCCCCCTCCGCGGCGTCGGGCACCCAATTGCTCTCCTGGTGCAAGTCCACAAACGGAACCAAGGCATCCAAGGCATAGACGAAGGGGTACAGCAATGGCAGGGGACCCACCGAGTCTCCACTTCGAACCATTAGGCCTTGAGCATTCCCCCAAGCAACCGCCGCCCAGGTGACTGCAAAAAGAATGCCGGCAAAGATCAGAACTCGCCACATGGCATAGCCGTGCCCTACAACGAATCCAAGAAACCAGTCCCCCGCCTTGCGGCGCCGGCTCATGGTACCGTGGCGCCTTTCATGCTTGTGCTTTCCAATGAGAGCCTTCCTTGCCTCCCTTGGCATTCCCATTCGTCGGTAAGCCCGCGCCAACTCGGTGTACGGATGCGGACAGAAGCTCCCGCGCCATCGGCTTCGCTCTTGTGGGTACTGCCTCTCGATCCACTGAAGACGATTGCCTAGGCCCGACTCTGCGGACGCCGGCCTCATAAAGTCGTAACTGAAGCCTTCCAGGCACAAGTTCCCTCTCGTGGGCCAGCTTTGCACTTCGTCCTTAAGCACGGGGACCTTGACGTAAAACAGCCTCAATTCGCCGCGGACTTCGAACCCCGAATGCATCAACAGCCTGCTGCCTATCTGCGCGCCATCCGCAGACAATGCCTTTGCCCCCGCATTCAGAAAGCGCCCGCCCGTACAGTCAAGGTCCCCGCCGATCATGGCGCCCAGCACGCTGACCTCGCCATGCGCACAGAAGCCCTCGTCCAAGAAGACACTGCCGCCAATTCTCGCCACTTGTATATCCAGAGCAGGTTTTGAGCCGGAAACCAGCAACGCCGCAGTACAGCCAAAGTGCCCCTCAAGTCTCGCGAAAGCCATTCGCACGCCACCTCCTATGCGCGCGCCATCAAATGCGGCCTGGCTGCCCACGCGCACGGCATCGGCCATCACGGCGAAGTCGCCATCGTGAACGATCCAGCAGCCCGAGCAGTGCAATACATCGTTCACCATAGCGCCGGCGAGCCTAACCTGTCCAAGGGCCCTGAAGTCTCCGCACATGGCAAGGGCCTTCCCCACATGCGCCCGGTCCAACGTGACGGCCACTCGGCCGCGACTGGCCACATGCACATCCGTCATGTCCAGCGTCCCGGCGATGGCGATCTCCTGAAAATCCAACTCTCCCTCTGCCCAAAGCCCCGGCATTGACACTCCGCCTTCCACAGTTGCCCCCCGCAAACACAAAGCGACGCCATCGCCTGCGACCAAACGCGCCTCTATCACACTCATCTCACTTCGCACAATGGCCTTTTGCAATGATATGCAACATTTGCCACCCAGGCCGTCAATATGCCAACCATGACATTCCAAGCCATTCAGAAAGAGTCCTCGCGCAATCTCTACTCCGTTAGCCAGGACCGGCCCCGTTCGACTCTGCGATAGATCGAGAAGTGCGAGTTCTGCGAAGGTCAGGACAATACCACGTCTCAAGACACAATTCTGTAGGACGAGAGGGAACGGCGCCCGCACCATGCTTAGGTCAAGCAATTCCTCGAACACAAACCCGCGGATTATCAGTCCCTGCAGGCGAACAAGCGACTTCGCCGCAGAATCTGAGCACAGCCAGCGGACGACTTTCGACCGGACAACTTGGCCCGTTTTCGACTCTGCCTCCCATAAGGGTGCTTGCACATCAGCCCACCCGCCATACCCACAAGCGTCCCCCACGGAGGCGGCCTTAATGACACCGGCTTCGGACTCACTCAGACTCTCCCCAAACTGCTTCCGGGCAAGCTCAAGAAGCTCGCACATTGCCGGTTCCTCAGCCAAGGCCCTCATTCCCCAGAAGTGTACATCCCCGACAGACTCCGTGCCAGTGAGATTCTCGCCTTGCCCCCAATAGAAACTGCCAACGCCTCCGTCCTCAAACGCCCTCTCCGGTACTCTGTTCCTATTCCCCAAGGCTATATATACAGTCTCCACCGATGTCGGCCACCTCCCAGTCACCTAGTTGCCCAGTCACCCAGTCACCTCGTTCCCACGCACGCCGCGCGCCCGGTCGTGAGCCGTTGCCTGCATTCCGCATTCCGGCCTCCGCATTTTCTCCATACTGCCCATCTTGCCCCGTTTCACGGCGCCGGCCGCCTGAAGGGGTCGCGCGGCCGTCTCGACGGCACCCGGAGAAAAAAAAGACAAAAACCGCCACAAAAAAGCCAAACGAAGGCAAAAAAAAGACAAAACGGGCACAAAAAAAACCACCAGAGGCCAAAAAAAGGCATGAAAAAAGTCAAAAGAAGCCAAAAAAAGGCCAATTCGGGGCGGCGGCGCGATACTATAGGCTACAAACGTATACTCCGGTGTACGCCCGGCGCGATACTCCAGGATACAATTATACACTCTGGCGCGCGCCGCCAACCGGGCCTGCCGCCTGCCGCCCGGCCCCCGCGCGCCGCCCCGCGCCCAGCAACCGGACAGCGGTAGCAAGAAGCGTGCATATGAAAGTGCGTCGCGTTCGTGGGCGGGGCTCCGGCGCCGCCGTGCCGCGGCCCCGGCGAAGGACGATGGTGGCGGCGGGTGGATTCGAACCACCGACCTTGGGCTTATGAATCCCCTGCTCTAGCCCCTGAGCTACGCCGCCACGGCAGCGCCCCAGTGTACGTCCCGCGGGCCGCATGTCAAGCGCAGGCGCGCCCCGATGGCGGCAAACCGCGACGCCCCGCGTCAGAGGCCGTAGAGGGCGGTCACGTTCGCCCGGTAAACCCGCTCCAGGACGTCGTCCGGCAGGTTCAGGCCCTCAATCCCCGGTCGGTCCGGATCGGCCGCGTGCGGGTCCGGAATCGGCGAGGTGGCCGGGCCGGTGCCCTCCCACAGCCAGCGGTGGACCCAGTACCGCGAGGCGTAGTCCTCGAACGTCGCGTCCGGAAAGGTGACGATGTCGCTGCCGAAAAGGATGCGGTCCGCGTGGTCGCGGAGGAACGCCCGGGCCGCCTCCGGCCGGCGCGAGATCTCCCGGGCAATCCACTTGGTGGCGCTCGTGTCGACGCAATAGTTCGGGTAGGCCGCCATCAGCGCCCGCAGGTGGTCCAGGTGCTCCGGGTCGCCGCCGAAGTGGGCGCCGACGAGCGTCACGCCCGGATGCGCGGCAAGCACCGCCTCCAGGGCCGTGTACTGCTCTTCCTTCGTCCCGTAGACCGCCGCGTCCAGGTACCGCGTCTCGAACCAGGCGTCCGGGTCGGCGATGTGCACGAGGGCGGGCATGCCGAGTTCGCTGAGCGTCTCGAAGACGGGTGTGAAGACGGGCGCATCGAGCCGCTGGCCCGTCTCAGCGTAGAACCGCGGGGCTTGCCAGAACTTGGCCGCCACCGCCCCCCGCGCCCGGGCCTCGCGAATGCGAGGGACGTTCTCCTCGGCAAAGCGCGCCGCGTCGCGGACGTGCGTCGAGTCGACCCAAATGATGGGCCGGTACCGGTCGCCGAAGGCCGCCTGCAGCGGCGCGATGTGCTCGGCGTGTGTGATGCCGCACACGATGCCGATGCCGTAGGCGTCGGCCGCCTCCATGAGAAGGCGGACCGTCTCCGGGTCCCGCGTGTGGGTGTGCGAATCGACGATGGGCCCGGCGTAGCGGCGGACAGGCGGGGCCGACAAATCCTGGTCGGTACGGGGGCGTTCGCGGGGCATGGCCCCCAGGATGGGCGCCGCGGCACCGATGTCAAGCCGGGTTTCGGTTAGGGGCGGCCCTATCGCCCGCCATACCATGTCTCGTAAAACTGCCGGTACGACCCGTCCTTCACCGCCTGCCACCACGCGCGGTGCTGGCGATACCACTCGACCGTCGCCGCCAGGCCGTCCTCGAAGTCGATGCGCGGCTTCCAGTCGAGTTCGGTCTCCAGGAGCGTCGGGTCCATCGCGTACCGCCGGTCGTGGCCCGGCCGGTCGGTGACGTAGCGGATCAGCGACTCGGGCTTGCCCGTCAGGCCCAGAATCATCTTGACGACGTCGAGGTTGTACCGCTCGCACCGGGCGCCGACGTTGTAGACCGCTCCCGGCCTCCCGCCGTCCAGAACCGCCAGGATCGCCCGGGCGTGATCCTCGGCGTGGATCCAGTCGCGGACTTGGCGACCGTCGCCGTAGACGGGAATCTCGACGTCCTCCAGGGCGTTCGTGATGACCAGGGGAATCAGCTTCTCGGGGAAGTGCCACGGGCCGTAGTTGTTCGCGCACCGCGTGATGCAGGCCTCCAGGCCGAACGTATGCCCGGCCGCGTGGACCAGGTGATCCGCCCCGGCCTTGCTGGCGGCATAGGGGCTGCTCGGGGCGAGCGGCGTCGCCTCGGTGAACGGCGTGTCCTCCGGCCCGAGCGAGCCGTAGACCTCGTCGGTCGAGACCTGGAGATACCGTTTGACGCCTCTCTGGCGGGCGACATCGAGGAGCACCTGGGTGCCGACCACGTTGGTATGGGCGAACGCGACCGCGCCGAGGATCGACCGGTCGACGTGGCTTTCGGCGGCGAAGTTGACGAGGGCGTCGGCCCCTTCCGGCACGGCGTCGGCCACGGCCTCCGGCAGCGTGATGTCGACGCGGCGGAAGGTGTGACGGTCCTCCGGCAACCCGTCCAGGTTGGCGAGGTTGCCCGCGTAGGTGAGCAGGTCCAGGTTCACCACGTGGACGTCCGGGCGCTCGCGTAGGACGAGCCGCACGAAGTTGGTGCCGATGAAACCGGCGCCGCCGGTCACGACATAGGTGGGCACAGGCCTCTCTCCCCGGAAAGCCAAACGGGCGCCGCCCCCATGGCCGGCGCCCGACCGGTCAATCGGTCATGTGATGCGGCCGTTACTCGTCAACGGCCTCTTCGAGTTCGTCGGCGGCGTCTTCGGCCTCGTCGGCGGCCTCGTCGGCGGTGTCAGCCGCGTCTTCGGAGACCTCCTCATAGACCTCTTCGGCGGCATCCCGAAGTTCGGCGGCTCTTTCCTCGACATTGTCGCCGGCCTTCTGGGTGGCCTTGCCGAGTTCCTCGGCGGCCCGCTCCAGGTGGTCGCCCACCGTCGGCTCTTCCTCCGGGGCGCTGCCGCTGCACCCGGCCGCGACAAGCCCGGCCACAACCCACATCGCCGCCAGCAGCATCGTCAGACGTGTCATGGGCACCTTCCTTCCGTATGCACCTTTCCTGGTTCGCGGCGGCGCGTCTACTCGACGGCCTCTTCGGTCTCCTCGGCCGCCTCCTCAAGAGCCTCTTCGGTCGCTTCGGGAGCCTCTTCCATGCCTTCGCCGGCCTCTTCCAGGCCCTCCTCGGCGGCCTCGCCGGCCTCCTCCAACGCCTCTTCCACGTCCTCGCCGGTGTCATCCTCAGCGCAACCGACGAGCATCACCGGCATTGCCACGAGCGCCACCAGCAACCAGTACGCGAGCCCCTTCATCCCCGCCTCCTTTCGGCGTTCTGCCTTTCGTGTCCACGCCTGCCGTACCCCGGCGCACGCGCGCCGCGCGTCGGCAACCGTTTCCGAGACGGCGGGACGCGGCCGACCGGCAACGCCGGTCGCCTCTCCCGCCCTTTGGCCGGACATCCAGTATACCGCGGCGGCATGGCCATGCAAGTGTTCGATGACTTTGGCGTGCCGCGCGGCCGTGGGCGATCCGGAGCGTCCCGAGCCGCCTAGGAGTCGAAGTGGGCGCCCTCGTCCCGGACACTCCAGAGGTTCGGATCCTTCATGTAATCGTAGAGGTCGGTCAACAGCGCCAGGTGCCGATCCTCCTCGGCCTTCAGCCGCATCAACAGGTTCTTCGATTCCTCGTCGTCGGCGTCGGCGGCGGCGGCCTGGTAGAAGTCGATGGCCTTGCGTTCCATCTTGCGGCCGAGTTCGATGGCCTCCAGATCGTCGGACGTCGGCTGGACCGTCTTGTCCACCTGCGTGTAGCCGCGCTCCAGGAGTTCCTTGTCGGGCGGCTCGAAGGTGGCCTCGACCGGGCACTCGCCCTCGGTCGACCAGTCCCGGAGCAGCGTCTCGTGATTGGCCTCCTCGCCCGCCAACCGTTCGAACATCTGCTTGCCGAGCACGTTGTCGGTATTGTCGGCCGCCCGCAGGTAGAAGTCGTGGGCCGCCTGCTCCTTCTCGATGCCCATCTTCAAAATGCCGCAAAGCTTCTCACTGAGCGTCATGCGCCGCCTCCTCGTGGGTTCAGGTCAGGAACCGTGACGGCTATTGTAGGCCACACGGACCCGCGGGGGCTACCGGAAAACCGATCCGCGAGGAGGAGGGCTCGCGTCCGCACCGTGGGAGGAGCCCCGCCCAAGCCCCTGGACGTGCGGCGGCAGGCGCCTACTATACGGCATCACGGACACCGTGCCCGTGACGCAAGAGCCCCAGTGATACTCCGGAGCCGCCAATGACTCGCCCGCCCGCGCCCTCGACCGCAATGACCGTTCTGTTCCTTCTGGCCGGCCTGGCGTCAGCCGCAACCGCCGGCGACTGGCCGTGCTGGCGTGGGGACGCCGCCGGGACGGGCGCGGCCTCCGACAGCCCCGCCCTCTTGGCCGCGTGGCCGGAGGACGGGCCGCCGCTCGCCTGGGACCGAACCGACGTCCCGGAGGGCGGCTATGCGAGCCCCACGGTGGCGGGCGACCGGGTGATTATGTACATGGCGCACAACTACGCCGTGCCGTTCCCCGAGCGGACGCTGACCGCGAAGGCCCTGGAGAGGCTCGGCCGGCCGAAGACGCCCCTGCCGCCCGACGTGGCCGCCAAGGTCGAGGCCGCCCGCACCAGCGACGAACGCGAGGCTCTCGACGGCAAGGAGCGCGACGCCTGGATCGATGCCTGGGGCGAGAAGCACCTGACGGAGGCCCAGCGCGAGGCCCACGGCCGCGACGTCAAGGACCGCCTCAAGCGCGGCCGGAAGGCCCTCGACCTGGCCACGCTGGAGACGCTGGCCGAGATCGCCGACCGGACGTTCCCGACGCAAGACGCTCTCGACGCCTGGTTCGCCGAGAAGGGCTTGGACGAGGACGTGCAGAAGGCCGTCGCGCGGGAGATTCCCACCGAACGGAAGGAGGCGAAGGACGTCGTCCTCTGTCTCGCCTTGGGCGACGGCCGCACCCTCTGGCAGGCAACCTTCGCCGGGCGCCCGAGCGGCCGCGCGTCCGGCACGCCCTGCGTCGCGGGCGACATCGCATACGCCACCGGCTCCGACGGCCAGGTCTGGGCCCTGGATCTGGCGTCGGGCGAGAAACGATGGGAGGCGAAGGTCGGAGGCGGCGACATCACGACCTCGCCACTGGCGGCCGACGGGCTGGTCGTCGTCATGGCTGGCCATCTCCGGGCGCTCGACGCGGCCACCGGCGAGGTCCGCTGGGAACAGCCCGAGGTCAAGGGCAGGCACGGCTCGCCCGTCCTCTGGCGGCCGGGAGCCCAGGCGTACGTGCTCGCGAACACCGAGAAGGACCTGTGCTGCGTCGACCTGAAGACCGGCGCGGTGGCATGGCGGGTGCCCGGCGGCAAGTGGTCGACGCCGGCCGTCGCGGGCAACATCGCGGCCGTCACGACCGACCGCGACGACCTCGGCCTTGTGGCCTATCGCCTGACGCCGGAGGCGGCCACGCAGCTCTGGAGCGTGCCCGTCAAGACGCGCGGCGCCAGCCCCGTCATGATGGGCGGACACGTCTATGCCGTCGTCGACGGCCGGGCGGTCTGCGTCGAGGCCAAGACCGGCAAGATCGCCTGGAACGAGGCGGCCCCGAAGGTGGACGTGACCTCCGCGGTGGCGGCCGACGGGAAGGTCGTCGCCACCGTCTCGGGCGGCAAGACGACGCTGCTGCTGGCCGCCGACCCGAAGGCGTTCAGTGAGCTCGGGAAGGACCGCCTCGGCGTCTACCGGTGCACGACGCCGGCCCTGGCCGACGGGCGGCTGGTCGTCCACCGCAAGGGAGGCGTGGCGTGCTACGACCTGCGGGCGTCGCGGCCGTGAACGGCACACCGCAACGGCGCGGGGCCGACAGTCACGCGGCCCGGCGCCGTCGAACCAGCCTCGCCAGCCCGAGGCCGACCAGCGCAAGGGTCGTCGGCTCTGGCACCGCGATCGTATCGATCAGCACCTGATCGACCGGCCCCGTCCCCGTGAAGTCGATGGTCAGCCGCATCCAGTCGGGACACCCGGCAAACGTCCAGTCCTCGTAGTAGATCGTCCCATCCACCGGGCTCCGGTAGGTCCGCACCACGGGCACGTTGGCCACCGTTGAGCCGTCGGCGAACCCCTCGAGGGTGGTCGTCCAGTACGTGTAGTCACCATAGGACCCATACCCGCCGCCGTACTGCAGCCGCACCCGCGTCTCGGGCAGGGCCAGCCCCATCCAGAGCGGCATCTCGAATACCCCGCCGTATGTCCCGTTCGGCTCGTCCGCGCTCCAGGTCACGCCGCCATGCACCCCGCTGAGAATCTGGCCGCGGGGCATCCCGGCCGGCACGGACTGCCCCTCCCAACGCGGGGTGTCGACGGGGGGCGTCACGTGAGCCCAGGCGCGCGGCATGGGGGCGGGCGAGTGCTCCACCCACGGCCCCCCCGCCCCGTCCTGCTTCCAGAGGTTCTGCTGGTGGTCGGGCATGTACCATGTGTCTGAGACGAAGGCGTCGTACTCTTCGTAGTAGCCTTGAGCAGCAAAGGACGGCTGCGTCGGCCACCAGTGCCAATGGTACGAGGTCGAGTGCGCCGGTGGGTCCCAGTCCGGGTTCACACCGATCACGAGCAACTCACCGGGCTCCAGAAAGTGCGCGTCCCGGTTGTCGCGCTTGCCGTTGCCGTCGGTATCGACCCAGGACGGCGGATTGAAGTCGTCGGCGGCCCAAGCGGCGACCGCCCAACCGCACACGGCGGCCAGCGCGGTGCCGCCCACCAGAAGGAATCGTCGCATCGTGGTCCTTTCGAAAAACGTGGCAATCCCGGCAGCCGCATCTCCGCCAGGCACCCCTCTCCCAGACTATACGACTGAGCGACGGCCCGGAGCAACCGGGACAACCGAACGGGATCACGACGCCAAGGCGGCCCCACACGGCGGCCACGGCTCTACGGCTGCCGCCGGCTGCGCAGGGCGCTCGGCGGCACGCCGTAATGTCGGACGAAGGCCCGGTCGAATGACGTCAGGCGGGCGTAGCCGCACCGGCCCGCCACTTCGCCAATGCTGAGCTCGGGGTTGGAGCGCAACATCCTGGACGCGTTCTCGAGACGTACCGAACGGAGGCGTGCGCCCGGGGGCGTACCGAACGCGTCGCGAAACGCCCGTTTCAGGTGACCCAGAGACACCCCGAGTATCTGCGCCAGCCGGGCCAAATCGAACTGCGGCGACCGGTACTCGCGGACAATCACCTGCTCGGCGGCCTGAAGCCACTCCGGCATGGGACGGTGGGGCCACTCCCGGAGCACCCCCTGCTCGAAACCACATGCCAGGTAGTCCGCAAGCAACTGGTCAAGGTGGGGTCGCGCCCGGAGGCGGTCCGTCACGGCGCGCCCGCTCAGGGCCCGCGTCAGCCGCTCCCCCCATACCCGCCACGGCCTCGTGCCGGAGAACCGCACGGCACACGGAAGCGGCAGGCCGGCCAGGGCGTCGGCCATGCCGTCGGCGGCCTCCACGGAGAAGCCCACCTCGAGGACCCGGCAGGCTCCATCGACGAGGGCCGCCTCCGCGGTGTGCCCAAAGCCCGGCGGGAGGATGGCCGCCTCGCCAGCGGCCAGGACGAGGTTGAACTTGTAGGAACGCAGGGCCAGTCGACCGGCCAGAACGCCCGCCAGCGAATAGTGGTCGCGCGCCGCGTGCTGCTTGTGGTGGGCGTCCCGCCAGTCCGCCCACCGGACCTTGAGGCAGGTCCCGTACCAGGCACGAGCAAACGAGTGGGGCAACGCTGACCGGGGGCGGGACATGCTACGCAGTGTAAATCAGGCGCTATCTTTTGACAAGCCCCCCGTGCTACGATGGGGCCGTCAGCGAAGGAGGTGCCATGCCTGTCCCCGACCACGTCCCGTTTGCCGACCGCCTGCTTCCAGCCTGCACGAAAGGCGGCTTCCGCCAGGAGGGCTGGTGGGTCTGGTGCGGATCCGTCGTCCAAGGCGGCGACGGGCGGTACCATCTCTTTGCGGCCCGGTGGCCGCACGAACTGCGGTTCCTGCCGGCGTACCAGAGCTACTCGGAGATCGTGCGTGCGACCGCCGACGAGCCCGAAGGGCCCTACACGTTCGAGGAAGTCGTCCTCGGCGACCGCGGCCCGGCGTACTGGGACGGCCGCATGACCCACAACCCGGTCATCGTCCGCTGGCGGGGCCGCTACACCCTCTTCTACATCGGCACCACGTTCGAGGGCCCGAAGCCGACGGCCGACGAGCTCGAAGCGGGGCCGGCGTTCTACCCGTGGTACCGGCAGATTCGCATCGGCGTGGCCGTCGCCGACGACCCCGCGGGGCCGTGGGAGCGGCCGGACCGACCGCTGCTCGTGGCGCGGCCGGGGATGTGGGACGCCCACGTGGTGACGAATCCGTCGCCGTGCGCCGCCTCCGACGGCCGCCTGCTCCTCTACTACCGCAGCTACATCAAGGAGCGCGGCTGCCGTCTGGGCCTGGCGGTCTACGATGACCCGGCCGCCCTCGGGGGCGAGCCCGCGTGGCGGAGCGACGCCCCGCTCTTCGACACCGAAGGCGAGTCGCTGGAGGACCCGTTCGTCTGGGAGGCGGGCGGGCATTTCGAAATGATCGCCAAGGATCTGACCGGCGCGACGACGGGCGAGTGGCACGCCGGCGCCCACCTGCTCTCGCCGGACGGCTTCGCGTGGACGCCCGCCCCACGGCCGAAGGCCTACAGCCGCCGCCTCCGCTTCGACGACGGCAGCACGCGCGAACTCGCGAACCTGGAGCGGCCGTTCCTCCTGATCGAGGGCGGCACGCCGACGCACCTGGTGGCGGCCATGGCCGACGGCGAGCCGTCGAAGGGCGGCTTCACGGGCGTCGTGCGGACCTGGAGCGGCGTGGTGCCGCTGAAGACCGGCGTGGACACCTGAGGCCGCAATGTCCCGTGCATCCGACTCAGAAGGAGACTGCTATGCTATCCGGCGTGCTTGCCCTGACACCCGTCCTGCTGGCCATGGCTGTCGCGGCCGAGGCGGTTGAGCCCGTAGCCGAGGGGCAACTCGTCGTGCCGCGGTCGTACGAGCGCTACGCGCTCCGTCTGCCCGGCGCCATGCCCGAGGGCAAAGACCTGGTGCTGCACCTGGGCTTCCACGACGGCATGTGCCTGCAGGCGTGGGGCGAGGTACCCGGCACCCTGAAGATCGCCGAGCTCTTCGACCGGAGGAACCTCGCGCTGGCCGATGGCAAGCTTGAGGGCCGGGTGCGGGCCTGGGTCAACCTCGACACGTTGCCGCAGACCTACGTCTGCCTGCTGGACCTCGATGCGAAGGTGTCAGGCGGCACGGTCACGGGCCGCTTCAGCAGCCGTTTCAGCACCCTGACCGACACCCTCCTCTACACGACCGACGACCTCCGCGTCCAGCCCGGCGAGGCGTCACTCTTCCACTACGGCCAGGAACTCACCGGCAAGGCCATGTGCCGCGCCCTCGCCCCGGCCTCGAAGGAGAAGGCCCACCTGACGCTGTGGACGCGGCACCTGATGGAAGGCCACTCGAGCTGGCAGCGGTACGTGACCTTGGAGGCCACGGTCAGGGACGGAACCGTGACCGAATTGACGCTCGCGCCCAAACACGGGGCACGGGCCGGGTGGACGGCAACGGGCGTGGAGCACGACTTGGCGTTCGACGGCACGAAGCTGAGCGGCACCGTCACCTTCAAGACGGAGGGCTCGGGCGGCGGCACGTTCGCGGGGACGTACGCCTTCACGATCGACGCGGCCGTCGAGCACAACATCCTCCAAGGCACCATCCGCTCGACCCGTAACGGACAGCCGTATGATCAGGAAACCACGCTGAGCGGCGTGGCCGAGGGCGGCCCGGCCGCAAGCCGCGCCAACGCCGTCTTTGCCGTCGACCTGGTCCGGGCCGTCGAGGGCAAGCAGGACCTGCGGATCCATCTCGACCGGCAGGGAGGCACGATCGTCAAAGCCCTGGCTTTCGTGCCGGAGTACCCGGAATGGTTTGACATCACGCTTGACCAGGGGGGCGGGGGCGACGACACCTTCGCGGGCAGGCTGACCGTCGCCTTCCCCGAGGAAGAGGCAGCCGCTCGCCGCCCGGGGTGTCGGTCCGGCGCCGGCCCGACGGCGGGCCGGCGGCAGACGCTTGGCCCACGCGTTGCGCACCCGGCGCAGGCCGGCCAGGTCTTCGGCCATCGCGCGGAAGGCCTCGCCGACGCCGTCGGTCCGGGCGGGTGCGGCCGCAAGCATGACGAGCGCGAGGACCACCACGCCCCTCACGGCCCCTGCCCCGCGCGTTCGCATGGCGTCCGCCTCCCGTCTCACCGGAGCTCCACGCCGATGTCATCGAGCTTCGGCATGCCGGGCTCGGCCGTCGGCCCGGCCTTCGGTTCGGTCCCGCGCTTCGCTTCGGCGGCGGCCTCCGCCTCGCCCGGCTTCGCCATCAGATCGGTCTCGCCGAGAGGTGTCCCCGCGGTCGCGCCCTTCCGCAGATCGAGGCAAACGAGCCGGTCGTGCGTGCGGAAAACCATCCGCCCGTCGGCCAGGGCCGGCAGCACCCCTGTCTCGTAGCCCCAGGCGTTCGGGATACGGGCGTCGTCCAGCAGCCGCAGCCCGTCCGGGCCGACCGCGTAGAGGTGCAACTGGTCGGTATCCGCCCCGCCGCAGACGACGCGCGTGCCCATGACGCGGGGGAAGTAGCCGAAGTGCCCCTCCTTCTCGGCCGGGGCGGTGTCGGCAATGCGGCCGGTGGCGAGTTCGACCCAGAGCAGCTTGCCGCGCGGCTTCGTCTCACTGATCCAGTGGTCGCCCGCGACGGCCGGCGACGCGTGCGACGGGCTGCCGTAGGTGCCGGGCAGTCGCCAGATTTCCTCCGCCCCGTCAGGCGCCATGCGGTAGCCGACATGATAGCGGCTCTTGCCCTCGCCCCCGTCGGCCACAAGGATGTCGCCACCCACGCAGACCGTCCGCCCGCCGCCCGAGGCAGCGGTCCAGCGGACGCGGCCGGTGCGAACCTCGATGCACCGGATACCGCCGCCGGAGCCGCCGTTGGCGATGACGCACCACGTGTCGCCGGCCTTCCAGGGGACGGGATTCGCGCCGTTCGAGAGGCCGCCCGGCAACCGCCACAGCTCCTCGCCCGTCGCGGGGTCGAGGGCCAGGAGGTTCGAGGGTTCGTCATAGAAATACTCCCAGCCGCTCGCGGCCATCGTCTTGTGGTAGCGGTGGTCGTTCAGCACGAGGACGCCGCCGATGACGGCCGGGCTGGTCTTGAAGTCGCGGTTGTACGCGGGGATGCGCTTCCGCTCGACGGCCCAGGCGCGAAGCGTCTCCTGGAAGGGGTACCGGTCGGTCTTCGTCTCCCAGACCAGGTCGCCCGTCTTCGCGTCGAAGGCGAAGACCCGCCCGCCGCACGAGTGGGCGAAGATGCGCCCGCCGGCCACGCAGCACGTCAGCGACGGACCCCCCTTCGTGAAGCCCTGCATGTTCATCGCGGTCCGCGGGCGGACGGCCTTCCAAGCGGTCTTCCCCGTGGCAACGTCGAAGGCGTGGACGACGTCGTCGGCCTCGACCAGGAACTTGGGCCGCGTCGCCTCACCGTACTTCGCGACATGCTCCTCAGAGGCGACGTCGCCGCTCGGAAGGGTGTACTGGAGGTAGACGCGGCCGGCGGCAATGACGGGACTGCCGTAGCCACCCGAGACGGCGAACCGCCCGCCGCGCGGCCCGCGTCCGTCGCCGGACATGCCGTCGGGAATCGGTTCGTCGCTGACCCACGCGACGCGGGCGTCGGCCCACCGCTCCACCATCGGCCCGTCGAACGGCGCGGCCGCGTGATTGCCCGTCGGGCCGAGGTAACATGGCCAGTCGGCCGCCAGCGTCGGCACGGCCGGTATCACGAACCATGCGGCGGCAGATGCAGCCAGCGTGAGGACGATTGCGCGTCGCATGCGGCATCCCTCCGGTTCGAGTAGGCCCGTCCCTTGAACCACCCCGATGCCGGTGCGCTTCGGGGAAACGGGCCGCCCATCTTGACACCAGGTAACGGGGCGACCGACGGTTTCTCCTTTCTTCGGCGCGTGCGGCGCGGTAGACGGTTTCTCCTTTCTTCGGCGCGTGCGGCGCGGTAGTACGTTTCCCGGTTCCGTGCTACCCATCAGCGGAGGTGGCCCATGCATCCCATCCGGCGATGGCGCGCCGGGCTTGTGGCGCTGGCCGCACTGGCAGCCGGGTGCGGCGGCGAACCCGAGCCGCCGGCCGCGGCCCCGGACGTCGCCGTCACCAGTACGTACTTGGCGTGCGCGGTCAAGGATGTGGCGGGCGACGCCACGCCCGTCCTGGCCCTCGCCCCGCCCGGCATGTGCCCGGGACATTTCGACCTGCGTCCGAGCCAGGTCCAGGCGCTCCGCCGTTGCCGGCTTCTCCTGCGGTTCGGCTTCCAGGAATCGCTCGACGCCAAGATCGGCGGCGCCGCCGAGGGCGGGCCGGCGATCCGCGCCGTGACAGTGGCCGAGGGCATGGCCCTGCCGGCAACCTACGTCGGCGTCTGCGAGCAAACGGCCGCGGCCCTCGCCGAGACGGGCCCGGCCGAAGCGTTCGACGTAAACGCCCGGCTCCGCGCCATCCGGGAGCGGATGGCGCGCCTTGGCTTTGACGCCCGTAACGAAGCCCGCGCGGGGCGTCTCGCCGGGCGGGGGGTCGTCGCGAGTGAACACCAGGCAGCCTTCTGCCGCTGGCTCGGCTTGGAGGTGGCCACCACCTTCACGGCGTCGGACACCACGACGGCGGCCGACATCAGCCGCGCCATCGCCGCCGGCGAGAAGGCCGCGGCCACACTCATCGTTGCGAACCGGCCGGAGGGGCGGCGCGTCGCCGACGCCCTGGCCGACCGCCTGAACGCCCGGGTGGCGGTGCTCGACAACTTCCCGGCCGAGGCGGCCGCCTCCGGCTTCGACGCCATGGTCCGGGCCAACGTCCGGGCTTTGGTCGAGGCGGCCCCATGACCAAGGCGGCCGTCGACGTTGCGGGGCTGCGCGTGGAGGCCGGAGGGCGCACGATCCTCGCTCTCGACCGCTGGTGCGTCGCCCCCGGCGAGGTTGCGGCCATCCTCGGCCCCAACGGCGCCGGCAAGAGCACACTGCTCCGGGCCTGCCTGGGCAAGATGCGGCCGGCGGCGGGCCGCGCCACCGTGCTGGGGAGCACCCCGTCAACGCTCGGGCCGGGCGCCCGGGCCCGGTGGCGGCGGCGAATCGGGTACGTGCCCCAGGGGCTTGCCGCGCGGACCGAGATGCCCCTGACAGTCCGCGAGGTGGTGGCCATCGGGCGGACGGGCCTCGCCGGACTGCTCCGGCCGCTTCGGCGAGAGGACTGGCGCCGGGTGGACGCCTGGATCGAGCGGCTGGGCCTCGAACCGCTCGCGCGGGCCGCTTACGGCGACCTCTCGGGCGGCGAGCAACGCAAGACCCTTCTCGCCCGGGCCATGGTCCAGGAACCGGAGCTGCTCGCGCTGGACGAGCCGACGGCCAATCTGGACCTAGGGTGGCGGGAACGGCTCGTCGCCCTCCTGGAGACCCTGTTCCGCGAGACCGACGTCACGGTGCTCCTCGTGTGCCACGAACTGGCGGCCCTGCCGCCCGCGTGCCGACGGGTGCTGCTCCTGGCCGACGGGCGCCCGCTTGCCGACGGCCCCCCGGCCCAGGTGCTCACGCCCGAGCGCGTGGCGTCGCTCTACGGCCCGGGGCTCGACGTCGTCCGCCGGGGTGGCCGCCTGGCGGTGGTGCCGGGCGGCGGGGAGGTCGGGGCGTGATCGACCTAGCCTACTTCGCCCCGGTCATGGTAGGCGGCGCGATCGCCGGGGCCTCGACGGGGCTCCTTGGCACCTATGTCGTCGGCATGCGGATTCCGTTCCTGGGGGTATGCGTCGCGCACGCGGCCCTGGCCGGGGCCGTCTTCGGCGGGCTGGCGGGGCTCGAGGGCGCGGCCCTGCTGGCGCCGGCGCTCGCGGGGGCCGGCGCGACGGCCCTGGCACTCGGCCTGATGGACCCCGAACGGCTCCGCGCCGATACGAACGTCCTGATCGGCGTCCTCTTCGGCCTGAGCATGGGCCTGGCGTTCCTCGGTATCGGCCTGTACCCGGTCCTGGGCCGCAGCGACAACGCTGTCCGGAACCTCCTTTGGGGCAGCCTCAACTTCTGCCGCTGGAGCGACGTGGCCCTGATGGCGGCGGTGGCGGCGGCGACGGTCGCCTTCCTCGCCCTCTTCGCCAAGGAGATGCGGGCGATCCTCTTCTCGCGGGCCCATGCCGAGGCGGCCGGCATCCACGTTACGGCCGTCTGGACCGCCTTCCTGCTCCTTACCAGTGCCGTCCTTACGGTCAACTTCCAGACGGTGGGCGGCCTGATGATCTACAGCCTGATGGTGAACCCGGCGGCGGCAGCGTTCCAGCTCGTGCGCGGCCACGGCCGCGCCCTCGCCCTCTCGGCCGGGCTCGGCGCGGTCTCCGGCGTCGGCGGGTTCCTCATCGCCGCCCTCTTCGACCTCCCGACCGGCGCGATGATCGTCATCCTCAGCTCAGCCTTGGTGGGGGGGGCCGCGGGGGTCGCGCGGCTGCGGCGGCGGCCGGCCGCGGACTGAGCCGGGCGGCTCAGTAGGAATACCGCCAGGCCCCGTCGCCGAAGTAGTAGCAGAGAATCCCGTTCGCCTGCGCCGGGTACCAGTGGGCCGGGTTCTCCGGCCGCACCCCGTCGGCGCTGTAGCAGACCGTGACGGGCGGCCCGCCCGGCCCCGCGCTCCACAGGAACACGCTGGCCGGTGCCGTCTTCGGGTCGACCGTGCCGACCAGGGCCCCCGTCGGCTTCGGAAAGTCCGCCGGCACGTAGTACCGCAGCATGCCGCCGGGCGGGCCGTCGTTGAACCGGTACGGCCCGATGGCCGTGTACCGGTACGTCTGCCCCTCGTTGAAGACGTCGTAGACGGGCCCCTCCAGGAACCCCTCCTCCCACAGTTCCGGCGGGAGGCAGCAATCGAGGGCCCGCTTCGCCGTCAGGCAGTACTTCCGCGTCGGCGGGTAGGCTTGGTGGAAGCACCAATAGTCGTAGAGGCCGAGTTGCACCTGGCGGAGGTCGTGGCGGGCCTCGGTGATCTGGGCCGTCAGAATCGCGTTGTTCAGGGCCGAGGCGCTGAGCGCCAGCAGCACCAGCACGATGGCCGCCACCACGAGCAACTCCGGCAGCGTGAAGCCGCCCCGGGCCGGCCGCCCCGGGCAGAGCGCCCTCGGTCCTGTGGCCGCGCGGCCCATGATCAGTCCGCCTCGGCCACCGGCGCGACCACATAAATGTACCGGAAGACGGGCGCGTCGACGTTCCGCATGTTGTGGGTCGTGTGCGGCGGAACGTAGACGGCCTGGCCGGCCTCCAGGGGGAGCGGGTCGCGCCCGGCGGCCACCGCCTGGCCCCGGCCTTCGAGGACGATGACGATCTCCTCGTGGGCCCCGGTCGTGTGCTCGCCGCAGTCCTCCCCGGCTTTCAGTTCGACGCGGCCGCTTCGCATGCCGCGTGTCCCGGGAGGCCCTTCGAGCAACGGGATGTGGAGGCCCTCGCCGAGGTACGAGAGGCGGCGCGGGCCGACGTCGGAGACGGAATCGGTCACGTCAGGCTCCTCTTGCGTGCGGCCGAGCGGTGCGCCGGCGGACGAGCGCCGCGGCCCCGAGCGCGGCCAGCACCGCCGTCGCGGGTTCCGGGACAACGGCAAGCGGCACCGTGACCTGGCCGGTGGCCAGCCCCGCCTGGTAGACGAGCACCAGGTCCCCCTCGGTCAGGCCCGGCACCGCGATAGCACCCACGGCCGCGTCGGTAAAGGTCTGTGCGTTGTTCAGGGCCCAGAAGCCCGTCCAGTCGTCGCAGCCGTCGGCGTAGTAGCCGCCCGTGAGGACGGCGTCCCAGGCGGGGGCGTCGCCGGTCAGGAGGCCCGGGCCGTCGATGCGCAGGTACTCGATGCCGGCGGCGCTCAGGACGACCTCGCCGGTCACCGCGTCGTACGTGCCGCATGCCGCCCCCGGGTCCGCCGCCGCCAGGGCCTGGACGGCGGTCGGGGCGCCGGTCCAGTTGGCCAGAAGCGCGCCCACGTCAACGAGATCAACGTCGGCGTCTCCGTCGAAATCGCCGTCGGCCCAGGCGCGCGCCGGAGGCGTGTCGGCGCCGGTGTAGCGGTCGTAGACGGTGCCGACGTCCACGAGGTCGACGTACATATCAAGGTTGGCATCACCCCAGAGCTGGAGCTGGCTCCGCTGAAGCGGCCACACCCGGTAGCCAGCGTCGTAGACACCGTCGCCGTCGCCGTCGACATCTTCCTGGTCGAAGAGAGCGGTAACGTTGAAGAGGCCGGTCGGGGCCGCGTACTGGCTGAAGTCGCCGGCGGCCCCGGTGCCGAAGAAGCCGCTGTAGCCAAGGACGCAATCGATCGTGGCCTGGCCGCCCCCGGGCAAGGTCGAGCCGTCGGCCAGGGCGACCGTCTGGCCGTCGCCCCACGTGCCGCCCGCGATATGCACCCCGCGGAGCGTGCACCACTGGCCCTGATACCGCTCGCCGCCCGCCGCGCGGGTCGGGTCGAACGCGATGCACGCCGCCACGTCGGGAAGCTCGAAGGGCGCGGGCAACCCGACGTTCACCGGCACGCCGCCGTCCTCGACGTGCGTGACCTGGAACCCGTACCACGGGTCGTGCCGCTCGTTCAGGTTGACCTTGCCGTTGTAGTCGCCGACGTAGCCGACGACCTCGACGACGTCGCCGGGGGCGAAGTCCGTCGGGTAGCGCGGCCAGGAATAGGGCGTCCCGGCATAGTAGGGTGACGCGGCAAAGACGGCAATGCCGCCGGGCTGCGGCTGGCCCGCCTCGGGCAGGGCCTGCACGTAGACCTGCCAGGCGTCGGCCCCCATCGGTCCGGGCGCGCCCGGGTTCAGCATGTCGGCCGGGGCGTTCAGGACGACGCCCGTGAACCGGACCTGCTCCTCGGTCCCGACGAGCGGGTGCGTCCCCCGTCCGTCGGCGTCGACCGCGTTCAGGTCCCAGATGGCGACGTCATGGACCGCGGCCGGTGCGGCAACCGCAAGGGCCCATGTAACGACAGCGGCGGCCGCGACGACGGCCGGACAACTCGTGGAAAACAGGCAGGCACGGCGCATTGAATCCCCTCCACGTGGCCGCCCGTCCCGCCGGTGCCCCCGTGCGGACTTCTTGCGGCCCCCTCGAACTCCCCCGGATGCGTGCCCCCAATGTGGCACGTCTCGCCAAAAGGTAACACAGACGACGACGAAGTCAAGTGAAAAGGGCGCAGCGGGCCCTAGCGGTCCCCCGGCCGACTGTGGAATCCCCTTGCCCCGCGGGCAGGAATCCAGTCTCATATGCATCGGACTTTGTGCGGCGCGAGGCAACGCGGCGCCGCGCCCGTCACGAAGGAGCCCCGCATGCCCCGAGGCAGCCCGCTCGTCCGCCAGTGGAACCTGCTGATGGCCCTCCAGACCCACCGGCGCGGCCTGCACGCCGACGACCTCGCCGACCGGCTCGGGTGCTCCAAGCGCCAGGTCCAGCGCGACCTCCGCGTCCTGCAGAACGTCGGCTTCCCGATCACCCACCAGGACCGGGCCTACGGCAAGCGGTTCTGGACGCTCGCGCCGCACTTCCTGGAGCGGGGCGAACTGATGCTCTCGCCGACCGAGATGGTCAGCCTGTACCTGGCGCGCGAGTTGCTCGCGCCTTTGGCCGGAACGCCCTTCGGCGACGGGGCCGGCGAAGCCGTCGAGAAGATCCGCGCGATGCTCCCCAAGGACGCCCTCGTCCACTTCGAGGACCTCGAAGAGACGCTGCACGTCAAGAGCGTGGCCCACCCGGACTACTCGGGCGTGGCCGCCGAAATCCGGGCGCTCAACCAGGCCATCCTCGCCGGGCGCGTCTGCCGCGTCCGCTACCACTCCGCCAGCAAGGGCCGCGAGTGGACGGCCGCGTTCCACCCCTACGGCCTCGTGCACTTCGGGACGAACCTGTACGCGGTCGGATACCTGGAGCCGTACGAGGAGGTGCGGACGCTGAAGGTCTCGCGCGTCCAGGCCGTGCAGGCGACGGACCGGCGGTTCGAGCGGCCGGCGGACTTCTCGCTCCAGGCGTACGTGGACGGGAGCTTCGGGGTCTTCGCGGCCGGGGCGCTGCAAACGCTGGAGATCCGCTTCACGGGATGGGCCGCGACAAACGTCCGCGAGCACCGGTGGCACCCGAGCCAGGAGATCGTGACGGACACGGGCAAGGCGGTCACGGCCCGGTTCCGCCTCTCCGACACGCGGGAATTCAAGCGGTGGCTGCTCGGGTACGGGCGGCACGCGGTGGTGCTGAAGCCGGCGGTCTTCCGCCTGGAGATGCGTGACGAGATCTGTACCGCATGCGACACCTACGCCGGCAAGGACGCCGCCGCGTGCGCCCGCCGGCCGCATGGGCCGGCCGTGCGGCCGGGCTGATCCCCCGCGAGCCCTGTGCGGCCGGGGCCTCTTCACGGAATTCCTGCCGCATTCCACAATTCTTCTTTCCCCCACCGAGACGGCCGGCCCCCCCGTGCGGCCCCGGATGCTGGGGGTGCGACCACGCCCGTCATCCCTACCAAACGCCTAACACGCATCCCGCTATGACCATGCCTGTCACCCCTTCCGCGTAGACTGGTACGGGCGAGACGCATTCACGGGGAAGCGGAGGTGACCATGGCACGGGACAACCACAGGCACTGGCAGCGGGTGCTGGCGGCGATGAACCACGCCGTCCCCCTCTGCCGCGGACGCGACCGCGAGGCCGGGACCCGGTGGATCCTCTACGGCCTGCCCGGCAACGTCTACTTCACCCTCGAGACGCCCCTGCCGCCCGACGGGGCGGGCGGCGTATTCGCCTGCAGCCGGGCGGGCGCGGCCGCCCTGTACGACGACGCCGACTGCCGCTTCGCCGCCACGCTGGACGTGGCCCGCGCCGCCGCGGCCGCCGGCGAGCACCCGCAGCGAACCGAGAGGAAGGAGGACGCGACCGACCCACACGACGAGGACCCCGCCGCCGACGTGCACGACCCAGGGGGGGCACGCACGGGAGCCGGCCCGACCCGGCACGAAAGGAGGCACCCCGATGCCGACACTCCTCGACCACCTGACCAACGTGACACTGGCCCCGCCCCTCACCCACGGAGCCCTGACGCTGGTCCCCCTGACCGGCCCTGACGCCGGCGGCCCGCCGTACGCGCTGGCATCCGAGGCGATGGACGCCGGAACGCTGCAGGTGACCGAAGCCGATGACGGCGCGACCGTGCCGGAACTAACGGCCCGCAACACCGGGTTCGTCCGCGTGCTGCTCCTCGACGGCGAGGAACTCGTCGGAGCGATGCAGAACCGCATCCTGAACACCACGGTGCTCCTGCCCCCGAAGTCTGTGACGGCGATCCCCGTCTCGTGCGTCGAGCAGGGCCGGTGGCGGCCCGCGTCGCGAGGGTTCCGGAGCGACGGCCATGCCCCGCCGCACGTACGGGCCGACGCCGCCCCCGACGTCAGCGCGAACCTGCGCCGGCGTCACCGTGCGGACGCCGATCAGGGGCGCGTCTGGGACAGCGTTGCCAAGCACCTGGAAGCCCACGCGGCATCATCGCCGACGGGAGCAATGAAGGCCGCCCGCGAGCGGCACCGCGACCGCCTAAGCGACGTCGTGGCCGCCCTGCCCTGGCCGGCAGGGGCGCGGGGCGTGCTGGCCGCCATCGGCGGGCGCCTGGCGGCCCTCGATCTGTTCGACCGGGCCGAGACCCTGCAGAAGCTCTGGCCGCGCCTCGTCACCGGCTACGCCCTGGACGCCCTGGCGACCCGGACGCCGGGCGGCCCCGCGCCGGAGGTCGACGCAGCCGGCGTCCTGGCGGCGGCCGCCGAGGCACCGTGCACCCCGTGCCCCTCAGTGGGCGTGGGCGAGGACTGGCGCCTGGAGGGCAAGGGCCTCGTCGGCAAGGCCCTGGTCGCCGACGGCGCGTGCGTCCACCTGAGCCTCTTCCCGGATGAGCACGCGCGCGGCTACGACGATGGGCCGCGCCCCGAGCATGGCCTGGAACCGCCGTCGCGCCGCCGCCGGCACCACGACGGCGAGCGGCCAGGCGCGGACCAGTAGAGGTGACGGCCTGCCCGGGTCCGCCAAGGGGGGATGGCCCCCGCGGGCCAGGCGGACCCGGGCGGCCACATGGCACGCAAGCACGGGGGCGCACCCGTTGCAGGGGGCGGGTGCGCCGCCACACCACGCCGGGCGCGGGCAGCCGCCGACGGCAGGTCTAGGCGCCGTGGGCCTTGACCGTCCGGACCATCTCTTCCAGGTTCTCCAGGGGCGCCTCGGCGGGCACGTCGCACCCGGTGGCGACGATGAAGTTCGGCCAGGCGGCGATGCGCTCCAGCAGCGCCTCGACGTCGTGCCGCACGCGCTCGCGGTCGCCGTGGAGGATCGTCGCGACGGGATCGACGTTGCCGAGGACGACGATGTCGTCCGGGACGGCGGCCATGGCCCAGTCCAGGTCCACAAGCGGCCCGAGGCTGAGGCCCTGGACGCCGGTGGCGGCCATCTCCGGCACGAGGTGCGTCACGTTGCCGCAGATATGCAGAATCGTCCGCATATCGAGCCGGCGCACGATGTGCGCGACCGCCGGCCCCGCGAACCGGGCGTAGGCCGTCGGCGACAGGATGCTGGCCGTCGGGTCGAGGATGCAGAGCAGGTCGGCCCCGGCGCCCTCCAGGGCCCGGGCGACGCTGATGACGGAGTCCTCGCAGAAGTTCACGGCCGCCAGCACCACTTGGGGGATGTCGAGGGTCGCCACCGCCACCTCGGTCGCGCCCATCATCAGCCCCGCCAGCGTGAACGGCCCGATGACGTACGCCCCGACCGGAATCGAGAGCTTCTGCTTCAGCAGACGCACCGTCTCGGTGAAGACCCAGATGCGGCCGTCGTAAAGCGGGTCGACCACCTTGTACTGGTCGAGGTCGTCCACGGTCCGCACGGGATGGAACTCGACGGTCGCCGACTCCTGCAGCGGGAACCTGACCTGCATCCCCAGGGCCCCCGCCTCGACCGAAAGGTCCATCATCGTGAACAGGGCGTCCGGCTGGACCCGCTCGGCCAGCTTGTACAGCGTCCGGGCCTGGAGCTCGGCGTTGAACTCGTTCTGCTTGATTGTCGAGCCGGTGAGCTGAATCCCCGGATACCCCGCCAGCGGCACAACCAGCCGCCGCGGGCTTTCCCGAACCGTATCGATCAGACGCATGGCGGTCCCTTTCGGCCCGCGCGGCCGAGACGGCACTCGCGGCCCGGCGCAGCAGGCGACACCCGCTGGAAGTATAGCCGCGGAATCGGCGGATGCCACCGGAAGGATGCGACCAATTCTCGCGGAACGGGGGGGAGGGGGGACGGAACGCGCGCGTCCCTCGGCCGAACCCTCCTCAGCATCCCTGGCCCTCGACCATTCAACGGCTATAATGCGGGACGAGATTCGGTTCTCGGAGGACGCCATGCCTCGCCGCGCTGTTCTGATGCTCGCCCTGCTCCTGCCCTCCTGCGCCGCGCCCACCACGCGTGCGGCCGTACCGTCGGCCGGGGCGCCCGCCATCGTCCGGCACTACGTGAAGGATCACCCCTGGCTGGCCGAAGTACGCTGGGACCGCGCCGTGCGGCTGGAGGCGATGCCCGGCGACACGGCCGAGGCGCGCCTCGCGGCCGCCCAGGAGCGGCTGGGCGATGCGGGCGGCGTGGTGCAGCTGCCGGCCGGCCGGCTGACGCTCGCGCGCGGCATCGCGCTCGGAAGCGGCGTGGTCCTGTGCGGCGCCGAGCCGACCGGCCCGACCGGCGCCCGCGAGGACGGCGTCGCCCCGCCGACGCGCCTGGTCTTGCCCGCCTACGGGGCCAAGGTTACCGGCGAGGGCTCCGACCCGAAGGCCGCCTTCATGGGTATCACGCTCGCGGACCCGGCGGGGGCCGAGAACGTCGGCGTCGTGAACGTCGCCCTCGACCACGGGCACATCCACTTCGCCGACACCGACGGGCACCGCGCCGGCCGCAACCGGTTCGTCCTCGGCTGCCTGCTCACGAACGCGGCGCGGCTCGACCCGCGGGTGCCGGACGCCGACCTCGGCCAGCACGCGTGGCAACGGTTCCCCAGCCGGTCGCTGGCGGCCATCCATGTCTACTCGGGCGAGAACGCCCTTGTGGCCAGGTGCCGCGTCGCCAAGTCCGACGCGAACTTCCCGATGCCCGGCTACGTCCTTCGCGACCGCCGCGGGGGCACCGTGCGGCAAACCGTCGTCTTCGACTACGACAACCGCCCCGGCATCAAGGTGAACGCCTACCCGCTCGGGGGGCGCGGCGGGCGCGACCCGAAAGGCACGCCCGAGACGCTGCCGCATGGCTTCCGCAAGGGCAGCGCGATCCGCGACTGCTACGTCTGGTCAACCGGCCGGACCTGCATCCACTTCTCCGGCGACGGTACCCTCGTCGACGGCAACGTCATCCGCATGGCCGAGGACGTCCACCGGCACACGCACACGGGGCGCGGCCTGGCGGGGGGCGGCAGCACAAACTCGAACCGCGCGATGATCCTCTCCGGGTGGCGCTACACCGTCAGCCGCAACGACTACCGCGTCTACCGGAACCGCGTCGGCGACTCGCCCTACTTCATCAACGACGGGGAGGGCCTCATGCACGAAGGCCACGCCAACTGCATCGTCAAGGACGCCAAGATCGTCGGCAACACCGGCAACGCCTACCTGAGCATCTACAAGACCGCCGGCATCGACGGCCTCCTCGTCAAGGGCAACGATATCCGGCCGCGCGGCACCGGCACCGACACACGCATCGCCGCCCTCTACCTCAACAGCGACCGCAACTGGGACCGCCACCTCTGCCGCAACGTCCGCGTCCTCGACAACACCGTCTCGGGCGACATCCTCGTTGCCGGCACGCCCGCCGAGGGCAACGTGGTGCGCGGCAACCGGTACGTCGGCGAGGGGCGCGGCACGGTCATCAACGCGGCCAACGCCGTGGTCGAGGACAACACGGGCTTCGACGAGGCCGCGCGCGAGAGCGACGACCGGCCCGTGGCCGACCCGGACCGTCCGGGCGCAACCGTCAATCCGGAGACGTGGCAATACAAGTAGCGGCGGCTTCGGGGGCCTTACGCCCGAAGGGGTACCGGTAATGCGGCCGCCAGACCAGCAGCCCCGCGCCACCGCCAAGGAAGAGGACCGGCGTGGCGTACCCGTACCACGGCGCGTTCTGGCCGAGGCAGATGACCAGCGCCACCAAGCCCCCGGCGATGGGCAGCACCCCGTTGAGCGCCATCACCCGGTCAACGCGGCGCGTCTTCCTGTCGTCGGCCACCATGGCTCCGCCTCCGCATGGGAGTATGGTTTCCCATGTGCCTATGATACCGCATTTGCGGCCGGCTGTGAGGCAAATCCGGACCGGCACGCCACCGATTCCGCCGCACCCACCCCCGCCGCGCCAGGGTTAGACCCGTGAAGACGCCGCCACCTTGGCGAACAGGTCCGCGAACGCGCCATCGCGCCGGATGAGGCGCCGCCCGGCGCCCGCACCATCGCGACGATGCCCGCCTTTACCGCCGGGGGAAGGTCGGGCCCCGAGGCCACGACGGCCTCCAGATCGGGGTGCTGCTCAAGCAAACGCGACACGTTTCGCGACAAGACGGGGGAATCGGCGATCTCGGCCGAGACCGCTATTCTGCCGCATTCTGGCGGAGAGGGGGGGATTCGAACCCCCGGTACCCATAAGGGCACGCCGGTTTTCGAAACCGGTCCGTTCGACCACTCCGGCACCTCTCCGCGATGCCGTTGCCGCCGGGGCCGCGGGGGCGCTGGCGTCTGCCCTGCCTGCCGGCGGTGGGTCGGATTGTACGGTCCGCCGGCCCGTTCGTCCACCCGAAATGCCCGCTGCGCCGGCGAAGCCGGGGTTCACGCCGGGGCCGCGCCCGCGGGCGGCGACCCGAAATCCGGCACGGCCAGCGTCTCGCCGTCGCGCCGGGCCGCGGCGTCCTCGCGGCGCTCGGCCATCCGCTCCGCGAGCGACACCGCCGCGACGCCCGGATGCGCCTGGAAGAGGGGGATGAAGTGGTTCGCGAACGGCCCCGCCCCGAGGAAGCGCCTTCCCGACTCAGCCCTGTTTCATATTCTCTTGTTGGCTTCGAGCAGCGGCCGCACCCTCTCAAGGGGATAGTCGTTGTAGAGGAAACCGTGCCCCTCGTCCTGGCCGGCCCAGAGGACCTCGCCGTCCAGGAAGTTGATCTCCAGGAACTTGGCCGCCTGAAGGGGCCGGCGGTCCTCGGCCGTCCACTGGCAGACGTAGCGACCGCGGGTCGCCTCGAGGACGACGCCGTTGGAGAACCAGACGTAGTCCCCGGCGGCCGAGACCATGGCGTGGCCGTGGCCCATCGACCGGTACCCGTGCCTGGCCTTCAGGTCCGCCTCGTCAACGACGGTGACGAGCGTCGGCGGGTCGGTCGTGTTGTCGTAGCGGAGCATGTGGCGCTCGCCGGAGGCTTCGCCCCAGAAGTGCCGCCCGCCCGACTCGAAGCCGATGCACTCCCGCAGGCCGCCCGTCATGCCCACGTGGGGGACCGTGTCAATCGGCACCTTCGCCACGACCGCACCGGAGTCGGCGTCGACGATCCACGTCGCGACGGTCGCCTGCTCCGGGTGGCGCCCGGTGTACAGCCGCTGTCCCCGGCCGGGCACGCGCCTCCGGTCAATCCACCAAGTCCAGTTCGCCGACAGGCTCCGGCCTGGGCAGGCTGGCCGTCAGGTCCGCCACCGCCGACGCCGTGTGCAGCGTGGCCGTGATGCCCTCGCCCTTGGCCCCTGCCAGGCCGAGCGCGTGGCCGGGCACCGGGAACGTCACCCGCAGCGTGAACGCCGGCGCGCCGCCCAGCATCGTGAGGCGGCCTTGGCCGGTGAACGGGGCCTCGCGCCCGCCGGCGGCAAACGAGCCGCTGACGGTCACGTCGAAGAAGACGCTCTCGCCGCGCCGGGTCAGCCCCTTGCCGGTGATCAGCTCCTGCTCCTTCGACCCGGCGAAGACCGCGTCCGTGATGGCGTCGATCGTGATGAGGATCGGCTGCTCGCCGAGGTCGGCAATCCACACGCCGCCGGGGAGCGTGTCGTGCATCCCGTGCTTGTGCGCGGCCCGGTTGACCTCCAGCGTGAAGGCGCCCTCGGGCTCCAGCTTCACGCGCTGCGCGAGGGTATCCTCGGAGGCGTTCAGCACCACGCTGCCCTCCCGGTTCCGCCCGCACCAGAAGCTGGGGTAGCGGTTCCCGTCCTGGTCCAGGATCAGGAAGACCACGTGGGGACGGGGCTGTCGGCTCATGTCGAACGTCCCCTTCCCGTACGTGGTCAGGGTCAGCCGCGCCGCCTGGTTGAGCACCGGGGCCTGGTCGGGCGTGTCCCGCCGGCGCGACCGCTTGGCTTCCTTCGGCGGCCGCGGCTCGGGCGGCGAATACGGCTCGCCCTGCGTGTCCACCAGGATCGCGTAGCCGTCCAAGCCGCCGCCGTTCTCCGGCTGGAGGGCGCTCTTGATGACCGGCTGGAGGCGGCGGCGCGTGTTGCGCGGGTCGTCCGGGGGCGGCACCGCCGTCCCCCCGCCGAAGAGCAGCAGCCGCCGCCCGCGCGTCGCGATGTGGAGCCCGCTCGCGCCCGGGGTAATCGTGCTCATCCGGGGCAGGCTGAAGTCGGGCCGGAACAGGGTGAAGAACGGGCCGCCCTTGGCCTCGGCGAACGCGTTCTCCCTCGACTCGACGATCCAGGGCGTGACCCAAGCGTCGTGCGTCTCGATGAAGCCCTGCCAGGCGCCGCCGGTAATCGCCACCTCGCCGTTGGCCATCGAGGCGATGTCGTAGATGTTCAGGAGCGTCGGCATGTCCGACGTCGGCCGGTACGCCACGTACTGCGTATACCCGTCCACCTCCATCGTCTCGGCGTCCATGTGGATGATGTTGGCGATCCGCACCGTGACGCCCCCGGCCGCGCCCCAGGTCGAACTGGCGAAGCCGCTCTTCGGCGCTAACAGCCGCATGTCGTACGGCTGCCGCGACAGCACGGTGTTGCCGCCGTCCGACCAGCCGCTCACGGCCAGGCGGCCGTCCGCACCGACGCGGATCCTGGAGACCGAGGAATCGGACACCAGCCGGTGCTGCTCCACGCCCGTGATCGGCCCGCTCCAGCCGTACGCGGTCCAGACGATCTGCCCGTTGGTGTCGAGCTTGTAGAGACACGGGTTGACGTAGGGCTCGAGACCCGTGCCGGAGCGGTAGGCGCCGCCGAAGTAGACCTCGCCGGTGTGCGGATCGACCGCCATCGCGCTCTCGGTGATCTCGAGGGCGGGGCCCTTCGTCACGGACCCGTCGGCCCCGACGAAGAAGAGCTCGTTGCCGCGCCGCACCAGGAGGCTCCCGTCCGGCCGGAGGAAGGCATTGATGCCCGACTCTCTGAAAACGACGCACCAGTCGATGCCCGAGAAGTCCGGCCGCAGCTTGAGGAGGCAGGCGTCCGGTCCGGGGGCGCGCTTCCGCTTGGCCGCCGGGTCCTCGGGGTTCTCGACCGTCTCGGTCACCTTCACCGACCGGGCGAACGTGGGGAAGTGCGGCCCCACCCGGCCGGCCAGGTACACCGGCCCGCGACCGTCGGCGCTCGGGATAAGCGTATGGAGCGTCGCGACGCCCCAGGGCAGGCGCACCACGCGTTCCAGCCGCTCGAGGTCCGCCGAGAAGAGCGCGAACGTGGCCGTGCGCCGCGGTTCGGTAACGGAGCGCCGCCCCCGCCTGTCGACCTCTTCGGTCGCCGGGTAGGCGTCCGTCGGCGGGTCCTCGCCCAGGACTTCGACGCGGCACCCCTGGACGAAGCCGAGGTCCAGGAAGTTGCCGGCCAGCAGGATGGCCTCGTCACCGAGGAACCCGCCGAACGTGAACCGTTCCCGCGTGTCGGGGCCGCCCCAGTAGGTCGCCGCCTCGACCTTCACGCGGCCGTTGTCGCCCTTGGCCTGGCGGCTGTACTGGACGAAGCGGCCCTTGTAGGCCTCTCGCTGCATGCCGCCCGACGCTTCCAGGAAGACGATCTTCTCGAGCCCGTCCACCGGGATGACGACCGTCCCGATGTCCTCGTCCGTGGCGAAGCGCACGGGCGCTCCCTGGACGGCATCCTTGCCCTTCTTCCGCGACTGCGCGTTGTCCTCGGCCAGCGCGTCGTCGATGGACCGCTCCGTGTCGCCGCCCATGATCTCGTCAACGAGGTCGTCAATCAGCTCGTCGCCGGGCGTGGGCCCTCGCCCGAACAGGTCGTCCCCGGCGTCCATGGCCTCTTCCGCGACGGCCTCCCGCGTGCGGACCACTTCGATGCCATCGAACGCGAAGACGACCGTCTCCTCGCCGAAGTGGTCGTGCAGGAGGAACGTGTGCGGATCGTCCGCCCCCTCGATCCGCCGGAACCAGATCTGGCCCGGCTCCTTCGGCACGAACCACTTGATGCCGGTGTAGTACCCGAGCGAGCCGAAATGGCAGTGGCGGCTCTGTTTGCTCCGGCGGGGCCAGTCCCGGAACCACAGTTGCCCGATGTCCGTCCGGGGCTCCCCGGTCTCCGCGTCCCGCCACGTCACCTCGGCCATGATGTAGTTCGGCGGCGGGGCGTCGTACCCCGAAGCCGACACCGTCAGCAGGGCCAGGCAGACCCCGGCCAGCAGGCCCAAGCGCATCCAGTACCTCCTGTCAACCATTCGCGGCCGGCGCCCGTCCCATGGGCGGCGAGCGCGCCTCGCGTCCTGTCACGAGCCCGGGCAGACCTTTCCCTCGAACCCGAGCGTCATGCCGCTCGGTTGAACCCGTTCGGGGGAATCGCGCATCGGCCAAACCGCCGGCGCACCAGCGGCCCGTGGGGCGGGCCCGGCGCCCGGGCTAGGCCCGCGTCAGCGTCGGGCGGAGGTCGGCCTGCGGCAGGTAGGCGCCCTGCTCGCGGAGGGTTTCCACCAGGCGCGCGGTGTCGATCGCCCCCGCCGGGCGACCCGTGCGAACCGACTGGACGGCAGCCGTACCCGCGGCCTGGCCCATCATCGACGCCGCCGGCATCACCCGGATCGACCCGTGCACCTTCACGTCCGCACTCGCGCACCGCCCCGCCACCCACAAGTTCGCCCAGCCGCGCGGCACCAGGATGCCGTAGGGGAGGCCGAAGCACTCGCCGGGCCCGAGGCGGCCGGTGCGGTCCTTCTCCTCCTGAAACCGTTCCCACTCCGCGTCCGAGCAGTCGACCGGGTGGATGTCGACGAACTTGTTGAAGACCCCCACCTGGTCCGGAAACTGACGCCGCGCCAGGTAGTCGTCGAAGGCCAGTTCGTACTCGCCGACGATGCGGCGCGACTCGCGAACGCCCAGCCGCGGGGCCGTCGCGACCAGTTCCATCTCGCGGCACCAGGGCAGCCGCTCGCGGAAGAACCGGACGAATTCGCCGACCAGCCGCCGCCCATGCATCATCGCCGCCGTGACACTGCCGCAGTTCGTCGCGTCCGTGCCGAAGACGTGACCGGAGTTGAGGTAGCCGAGGGTGCGGCCGACGCGGCTGAGGGCGCCGGACATCTGCCGGTCGTACTGGCTGAACAGGCCGTCTTCCAGGGCCTGGTGATACGCCTCGACCTGGCTCCGGTAGTTGGCGCTCCGTTCGAAGTCCCGGATCGCGTCCCAGTCGATGCCCGCGTGCAGGCTGCACAACGTGGGCGGCATGATCGCCTCGGTGTCGCGCCCGGCCTGCCGGTAGGCCGCGCCGCACGCGTCCGCCAGGCACGCGTCGCCCGTCGCGTCGACGAACGCGGGGGCCTCGACGTAGCGGAGCCCCTCGACGTTCTCGAGAACGACGCCGCGCACGCGCCCGGCCTCGGCGTCGGCGTCGGCGTCGATGACACGCGTGAAGAAGCGGACCTCCACGCCCGCGACCGTCACGAGTTCGTCCAGGAGCCGCTTCAGCGCCTCCGGCGGGAACGGCGTCCACCGGTGGTACGCGCTCCGCCAGTACGCGGGGGTCACCTGGGGCGGCAACTCGCCCCGCGCGTACAGCGTCTCGACGATCTCGAGCTGGAGCCCTCCCACGAGGGTCCGCTCGCCGTCGGCCATCGGGTCGAACGCGCAGACCAGGCCGCTTGTCCCCATGCCGCCCAGGCACCCGGTCTGCTCGGCCAGGAGGACCTTCGCCCCGAGCCGCGCCGCACACACCGCCGCCGCCGTCCCCGCCGGCCCGCCGCCCGCGACCACCAGGTCCCACCCGCCCTCGGCGGGAATCGTCCGCTCGTACCGATAAGGGTCCACGATACCTCCTTCGTTCAGGTGACGACGTTGCGCGGCCGCCCGTCGAGAAACGCCCGCAGGTTCCGCGCGGCCTCGGCCATGAGGCGCCGGCGCGACCCGGTGCCGGCCCAGGCCTGGTGCGGCGTGATGACGCAGTTCGGCACGGCCAGGAGGGGGTGGTTGGCGGGCGGCGGTTCGGCGCTCAGGACATCCAGCCCCGCCCCCGCCAGCCGCCCCTCGCGGAGCGCCGCCGCCAGGGCCGCCTCGTCCACCAGGCCCCCGCGCGCCGTGTTCAGCAGCAGCGCCGTCGGCTTCATCCGCGCCAGCCGCTCGGCGCCGACAAGCCCGGCCGTCTCCGGCGTCAGCGGGCAGTGCAGGCTCACCACGTCGCTCTCGGCAAAGAGCGTCTCCAGGTCCGCGCGCGTCACCCCCTCGGCCTCCGCCGGGGCCGGCACGCTGTGGACGAGCACGTGCATGCCGAACGCCCGGGCCACCTCCGCCACCGCGCGGCCGATGGCCCCGTAACCCACCACGCCCATCGTCTGGCCGGCCAGCTCGACGAGGGGCCGGTCCCAGTAGCAGAAGTCCGGCGCCTCGGTCCAGCGACCCTCGCGGACCGTGCCGGCGTGGTGTCCGACGGCGTTCGTCAGTTCCAGCAGCAGGCCAAAGGTCGCCTGCACCACCGACCGGCTCGCGTAGCCAGGCACGTTCGTCACCGTGACGCCCTGCCGCCGCGCGGCCGCGAGGTCCACGACGTCGTATCCCGTGGCCAGGACGCCGACGTACCTGAGCCGGTCGATCGCCGCCAGCACCTCGGCCGTCAGGCGCGTCTTGTTCGTCAGTACGGCGTCGGCATCGCGGGCCCGCGCGACGGTCTCGTCCGGCGGCGTGCGGGGGTAGACCCGGACCGTGCCCAGCGCCTCGAAGGCCGACCAGTCCAAGTCCCCGGGGTTCAGCGTGTGGCCGTCGAGCACAGCAATGTTCACGGTGGCGCCTCCCCGCCCTGTGCGGCCGCCAGCCGCGCCGCGACCACGTCGGCCTCGGCGTCGCGCCCCGTCGCGCGGAGCCGGGCCAGGTATCGTTCGACGGAGCGGCCGGTGGTCATCTCGGGGGCCTCGGCGGCAATCGCATCGAGGTGCGGGGGCGCGGGCCGGGCCTGGCCGCAGCAGCCGAGGGGGTCGGCCCGCGTGGCGTCCAGGTCCACGTACAGCACGTTCACGGGGGAATCTCCCGGGTATCGCCGGTGCGGCGCGCCATCGGGCCTACTCCCCGCTCTCGCCCACGCGCTCCAGGTAGCAGAGCACCCGCTGTTTCCGCGTGTCCGCGTGCAGCACCAGCCGGGCGCCGTCCTCCAGCGCCTCGCCGTCGATCACCCGGACCGCGCGGACCCAGTCGCCGCCCTCGTCCGTCAACTCCGGCCGCCGGTCGGGCGCGGCCCGCAAGAGGTCCGCGTTCAGCCGGTTCCCCTCGCGCCCCGGGAACAGGGCGCAGTACAGCACGTCCATCTCGACCAGCTCGTTCAGGAAGTGCGTCCCGAGCGAGACGTCCGGCACCAGGTCGTCCCGCATGGCCACCACCTCGCAGACCGCCGAGGCGGCATTGATGTCGGCGAACGAAACGGGCACCCCGAGCGACGGCGTGGTCGTCCCCCATCGCCCCGGGCCGACCAGGAGCACCACCGGCGCCGGCCCGCGGCTGGGCACGTGCACCAGACGCCCAATCAGCCGCGCCACCGAGTACCGGTCGCCGATCGCCAGTTCCCCGTACACCGCCGGATCGACGAAGATGAGCCGGTCGACCGTGCCGGCGCGGCTTGGGCCGATGACCGCCCCGCGGGCCTCCAGCACCACGTCGGCCTCCGGCAGGTCCTCCGGCGGGGCCTCCGTCGGCCGGCCCTCGGCGGACTGGACCTGCAGGGGGCGGCACTGGACGAGGTTGATCCGGTACCGGCCGTCGGCGGTCGCGTTCGTGGTGAACTCGACGTCGACGGGGTAGTCGTAGGCGGCCTGGAGCGTCGCGAGCATGTCGCGCATGTCGGCCACGTAGTCGGTCTCGCCGAAGAGCCGCTCGAAGGTGAGCACCCACGGGAAGACGTCCGCGACACCGCCCTCGGCCGCCCGCCGCGCCAGGGCCTCGTCCCGCGTCGCCAGCAGCTCCAGCGGCAGCTCCGGGCTGCGCCGCGCCACGTCCGCCAGCCGCGCCGAGACCAACTGGTTCGCCTCCAGGTCCAGCACGTCCACCTTGCGCTGGGCGTACTGGCGGGCCTGGTCGACGTTCGACTCCGGCCGCAGGTCCGGCGCGTTCATCGCGACGACGCGCGTGTAGTCGTCGTCGCTGCGGTCGACCGCCCGCGTCCCCAGGCCGAGGACGATGCGCAGGACGCCGGAGTCCGGGTCGATCCGCTCGTCCCAGACGTACGGGTTGAACGAGAACCCGACGCCGGCCACCGGTGGGTAGAAGAGCGTCCCGTAGAGGGCGCCGCTGACGCGCTGCACCAGGAGGGCCATCTGCTCGTCCTGGTCCAGCAGGCCCCGGGCGGCCCGATACCGCAGGGCCCGCTCGCTCATGGCGCTGGCGTAGATGGTCCGGACGGCCGACAGGAAGTCCTCCAGGCGCTTGTCGCGGCTGCCCTGGTTCGCGCAGAAGACGCTCTCGTACTTCCCGGCGAACGAGTTGCCGAAGTTGTCCTCCAGCAGGCTGGAGCTGCGGACGATGATCGGCGACTGGCCGAAGTAGTCGAGCATCCGCTCGAACTGGTCCACGATGGCCGGCGGGAACTCGCCCGTCAGCATCCGGTGCCGCGCCCGCTCCGACCCGTCCAGGAACGTCTGCGGGTCCTTCTGGCGCTCGCGGACCCACCAGATGCCGTTCTCGACCAGGAAGGTGTAGAAGACGTCGCTGCCGACGTAGTACGAGTCGTGCGGCTCCAGTCGCGCGGCCCACTTCGGGTCGCTCGCCCGCAGGATCGCCCGCGCCAGCAGCATGCCGACCGTCTTGCCGCCGATCAGGCCCGTGCCGATCATCCGCTTCCGCACGGCCACCACGTCCTCGAGCGTCAGGTACTTCTCGGCCAGGGCCAGGACGGGCTCGTCGCGGCTGACGGCCATGCGGAGCAGGCGCTCGCGCAGGCGACCGGCCTTCGGCGTGCTGCTCTCCGGATCGACGGCCTCGGCCAAAACCTCCTCGGCCTGGACGAAGGTGCGACCCCAGAGGCCGATGCGCAGGGCGTCGGACCCCGGCCCCGTGCCGGGGTCGCTCGTCAGGACCTCGCTCGTCTCGGCGCTCTGCTTGACCGGCGTGAACGCCCCCGACGCCTCGTCCCACTCGTGCAGCATGTACATCGTCGGCGAGTACCGCTGCTGGACCTTCACGGGGTGCAGGTACAGGCGGCCGTCGTGGCGGTAGACGTCGAGGAAGATCTGCGTCGTGCCGGAGATGGCCTCGACGGCCTCGCCGGCGTGGTAGTGGCGGAGCACCGCGAAGTACGCCAGGGCCTGCACGTCAAAGAGGTACGGGCACGTCAGCCGGAAGAAGTTCCCGAGCATCTGGTCGCTGTACCAGTCCACGGCCAGGTCCGAGAGGCAGTCGAAGACGTAGTACCCGCCGTGGCCGGTCTCCTCGATGGTGCGGTGGATGCCCGAGAGGAAGGCCTCGAACCCCGCCTGCGGGTCGAGCGCAACGACCCGGGCCCCCGCCTCCGGCCCGACCAGCGGCTCGTGGCGGGCGAAGCGGAAGTAGACCAGCGGCTGGCCGAGGCGGCGGGACGCCTCGACGTACGGGGTGACGAAGGGCCGGTAGTCCTCGACGTCGCGGACCTCCCAGACGACGTTGTCGCCCGGAATCAGGCCGCGCAGAACGTGATCCAGCCCCGGAAGGCCCGTGCTGAGGGCCGGACTGACCTGTGCCATGGCTGCCCTTGCCTGGGGTCGCGGAAGCGCGCCGGTGCCGCGCAGCCGCTACGCCGCGCCCCGCGCACCCCGGCGCCCCGGGTACTATACCGAACGGGCGCGGGCTTGGGTAGGATTCGATGCTCCCGCCCCGGGGATAGCTTGGACACTCCTTTGCGTCGGATAGAATGAGCAGGCCCGAACGGAAAGGAGTGTCACGATGGCGAAGATGGAACCCAGGCCTTCGGGGGCTTCGCGGGGAGCCCGGAGGGCGACCGGAGAAGCCCCCGAAGGCCGCGCGGCCGACCGCGGCGTGCCGTGATGCCAGCGACCTACCCGTCCTTGGCACGGCGCTGGGCGGCGGTGTGGACTTCCTTGTAACAGGTAACCAAGACTTACTATTGCTTGGGCGTTTCGGTGGCGTGACCATCGTTACGCCCCGCACTTTGCACGGACGTCTGCGACAGCCCCCATGTCCTTGAACCTGTCGCGCGGCGGCCCTAGAATGGGGCCGGGCCGTGCGGCGCTCCGCAGTCCGGTCCTCCCACGCAAGACGGGCACACGGGCGAGAGGATTCCGATCATGACGCACCGCCGACCGACCGGCGGACCGGTGGACCGTGCGCGCCCCGACCGGCCGCGCGAGTACTGCGGCCTGTTCGGCGTCTGGGGGTCCCCGGAGGCCGCGCGCGACACCTACTTCGGCCTCTACGCCCTGCAGCACCGGGGCCAGGAGGCCGCCGGCATCGCCGCCAGCGACGGGCGTTTGCTGCGCACCGTCCGCGGGACGGGCCTCGTCAGCGGCGTCTTCGGCGCGCGCGGAACGCTGGAGCGGTTGCCGGGGGCCGTCGCCGTCGGCCACAACCGCTACTCCACCACCGGCAGCTCCAACGTCCGCAACGTCCAGCCGATCCTGATCGAGTGCAAGCGCGGCCAGCTGGCGGCGGCCCATAACGGGAACCTGGTCAGCGCGGCCGAGCTGCGGACGCGGATGGAGGACGACGGGTCGATCTTCCAGACCACGACCGACTCCGAGGTGGTGCTTCACCTGGTGGCCCGGTCGCGGGAGGCGGAGCTGGCCGAGGCGATCCGCGAGGCCCTGGGCCAGGTCGTCGGGGCGTATTGTTTCCTGTTCCTGGCGCCGGACCGGATGGTGGCGGTGCGCGACCCGGCGGGGTTCCGGCCGCTCTGCCTCGGCCGCAAGGACGGGGCCGTCTACGTCGCGAGCGAATCGTGCGCCCTGGACATCGTCGGGGCCGCCTACGACCGCTCGTTCGAACCGGGCGAGATGCTTGTGGTCGACGCCGAGGGGGAGCACTGGCACCGGTTGCCGGAGGCCGACCGGCACGCGCTCTGCATCTTCGAGTACATTTACTTTGCGCGGCCGGACAGCTGGATCTACGGGCAGAAGGTGGACAAGGTCCGCCGCGGGTTCGGTCGGCGGCTGGCGGCGGAGGCGCCGGCCGAGGCGGACATCGTCATCGCGGTGCCGGACTCGGCGAACACGGCGGCCCTGGGGTACGCGGAGGCGTCGGGCCTGCGGTTCGAGATCGGCCTGATCCGCAACCACTACGTGGGCCGCACCTTCATCGCCCCGCACCAGCACGAGCGCGACGTGGACGTCCGCGTCAAGTTCAACCCCGTGACGGGGGTGCTGCGCGGCAAGCGCGTGGTGGTGGTCGAGGACAGCATCGTGCGCGGGACGACGCTGCGGAACCTGATCCGGATGGTCCGCGGGGCGGGGGCGGCGGAGGTGCACGTCCGGGTATCGAGCCCGCCGATCCGGTGCCCGTGCTTCTACGGGATCGACATGTCCACGCGGGAGGAGCTGATTGCGTCGGCGTCGTCGGTGGAGGAGATCCGCGACTTCCTGGGGGCGGATTCGCTGCGGTACCTGTCGGTGGAGGGGCTGCTCTCGGTGGTGCCGACGCCGGAGGCGATGTGCACGGCGTGCTTCACGGGGGCGTATGCGACGGCCGTGCCGGAGACGTTTTCGAAGCACCAGTTTGATAGAGTAACGACAGGTGACTAGGTGACTGGGCAGAACGGCCAAGGCGCCAGAACAGCACACGACAGACCGGCAAGACAGCAAAACGGCAGGGCCGCAAAGAGGCGAAGAAAGAGCAAGACGCAGGCCGGCCGGCGCTTTTCGCCGCGGGGCTAGCCCCCGCGCCAAGGCGCCCTACGCCCCGGTTTCCCCGTCCTCGGCCAGCCAGTCGTCCACCGCCCTGGCCGCCTGGCGGCCGTGGGTGATGGCGCGGACCACGAGCGACGCCCCGGTCGTGCAGTCGGCGCAGGCGAAGACGCCCGGCTCGCTCGTGGCGTACCGCGCGTCCACCTTCAGGTTGCCGCGCCCGTCCAGCGCCAGCCCCGCGTCGGCCACGAGCGGGCCCGGTTCGGCGTGGACGAAGCCCATCGCCAGGAGGACGAGCTGGGCGGGGCGCTCGAACTCCGAGCCCGGGACTTCCTCGAAGGTCGGCCGGCTGCCGCCCTCCGGCTCGGACCACGCGATTTGCACGGCCCGCAGGCCGCGCACCCGCACGCCCGTGCCGAGGAAGGCCTTCGTCAGGACGCTCCAAAGCCGCGTGCAGCCTTCCTCGTGGCTGGTGCTGGCGCGGAGGGTCTGGGGCCAGGTCGGCCACGGGTTCGCGGGCGTCCGGTCGGTGGGCGGCTCGGGGAGGAGTTCGATCTGGGTGATGCTGCGGGCGCCTTGGCGTCGGGCGGTGCCGACGCAGTCGGAGCCGGTGTCGCCGCCGCCGATGACGACCACGTCCTTGCCGCGCGCCACAATCGCCTCGTCGTGGGGGACGGTGTCGCCGGCGTTGCGGCGGTTCTGCTGGATGAGGTAGTCCATGGCCACGTGGATGCCCTCGTAGCCGCGCCCGGGCACCTTGAGGTCGCGGGGGACCTCGGCGCCGATGGCAAGGACAACGGCGCCGAACTTCTGGCGGAGGTACTTGTAGCTGATGTCGACGCCGACGGTGACGCCGGTCTCGAAGGCGACCCCCTCGGCCCGCATCTGCTCCAGGCGGCGGTCGAGGACCCACTTCTCGAGCTTGAAGTCCGGGATGCCGTATCGCAGGATGCCGCCGACGCGGTCGGCCTTCTCGAAGACGACCACCTCGTGGCCCGCGCGGGCGAGGGCCTGGGCGGCCGCCAGGCCGGCCGGGCCGCTGCCGATGACGGCGACGCGACGGCCGGTGCGCTCGGCGGGCGGCTCCGGCGTGATCCACCCTTCCCGCCAGCCGCGCTCCACCAACTGCAGCTCGATCTGCCGGATGGTCACGGGCTCGGCGTTGATCGCGAGGGTACAGGCGGCCTCGCAGGGGGCGGGGCAGACGCGGCCGGTGATCTCCGGGAAGTTGTTCGTCTCGTGCAGCACCTCCAGGGCCGCACGCCAGTGGCCGCGGTACACCAGGTCGTTGAACTCCGGGACGCGGTTGGCGACGGGGCAGCCGAAGGCGTGGCAGAACGGGATGCCGCAGTCCATGCAGCGGGCGGCCTGGGTCTTGAGGTGGTCGGGGGCCAAGGGGCGCGCGATCTCGCGCCAGTCGCCGACGCGCTCCTCGACGGGCCGCTTCGGCGGGTCCTGGCGGACGTGCTGGAGGAAGCCGGTCGGCTCACCCATGGTAGACCTCCTCGGTGGCGGAGACGGTCTCGGCGTCGCGGTCGGCCCGTTGGCGGAGGCGTTCGAGCACCTGGCGATACTCGATGGGCATGACCTTGACGAACAGGGGCACGCGGGCCTCCCAGTCGTCGAGGAGTTCGGCGGCCCGGGGGCTCCCGGTCAACCGGTGATGGGTCTCGATGAGGGCGCGGAGGCGGGTGCGGTCCTCGTCGGTCCAGACGCTTTCGAGGTCGACCATGGCGAGGTTGCAGCGGGTGCCGAAGAGTTCGGCCTCGTCGTAGACGTAGGCGACGCCGCCGCTCATGCCGGCGGCAAAGTTGTAGCCGACGGGACCGAGCACGACCACCGTGCCGCCGGTCATGTACTCGCAGCCGTGGTCGCCGACGCCCTCGACGACGGCGGTGGCGCCGGAGTTGCGGACGGCGAAGCGTTCGCCGGCGAGGCCGGCCAGGTAGACCTCGCCACCGGTCGCCCCGTAGAGGACAACGTTGCCGACGATGATGTTGTCATGGGGCGGGAAGCGGACGCCCTTCGGAGGGACGACGACGACGCGGCCGCCGCTCATGCCCTTGGCGAGGTAGTCGTTGGCGTCGCCCTCGACGCGGAGGTCGATGCCGGGGGCGAGGAAGGCCCCGAGGCTCTGGCCGGCCGAGCCGCGGAACCGGAGGCGGATCGTCTCCGGGGGCAGGCCCTCGGCGCCGCGGCGCGTGACGATTTCCCCGCTCAGGGTCGCGCCGACCGTGCGGTGGATGTTCCGGATGGGCCGCTCGATGGTGACGGGCGTGCCGTCCTCGAGGGCCGCCTTCGCCTCGCGGATGAGGTCGTCGTCGAGGCGGCCGGCCAGGTCGTGGTCCTGCTTCCGGGTGCATCGCAGGGCCGCGCCCGGCTCGTCCGTCGCCGGGGCCAGGATGCGCGAGAAGTCCAGGCCGCGCGCCTTCCAGTGGGCGATGGCCGGGGCGACGTTCAGGCGGTCGACGCGGCCGACCATTTCGTCGAGGGTGCGGAAACCCAGCTCGGCCATCAGTTCGCGGATCTCCTCGGCCATGAACCGGAAGAACCGGACGACGTGCTCCGGCTTGCCGGCGAAGCGGGCCCGCAGCCGCGGGTCCTGCGTCGCGACGCCCACGGGGCACGTGTTCAGGTGGCACTTGCGCATCATGACGCAGCCGAGGCACACCAGGACGGTCGTGCCGAAGCCGAACTCCTCGGCGCCGAGGAGGGCGGCAATGACGACGTCGCGGCCGGTCTTGAGCTGGCCGTCGGTCTGGACGCGGATGCGGTCGCGCAGGTGGTTCGTGACGAGCGTCTGCTGGGTCTCCGCGAGGCCCAGTTCCCACGGGAGGCCGGCGTGCTTGATGCTCGTCAGGGGGCTCGCCCCCGTGCCGCCGTCGTGGCCGGAGATGAGGACCATGTCGGCCTTGCCCTTGGCGACGCCGGCGGCCACGGTGCCGACGCCGACCTCCGAGACGAGCTTCACCGAGACGCGGGCGCGGGGGTTGGCGGCCTTGAGGTCGTAGATGAGCTGGGCCAGGTCCTCGATCGAGTAGATGTCGTG
>CAYNLG010000004.1:0-89332 GCA_964397995.1 uncultured Anaerolineales bacterium | reverse complement strand
TCGTTGTCGCCGAAACGGATCTCGTCCACGCTGACGGTGTCGTTCTCGTTGATGATCGGCACGACGCCGTAGACTTGGAGGGCGTGGACGCAGTTCCGGACGTTCAGGTACCGGGCCCGGTCCTCCATGTCGCCGCGCGTCAGCAGGATCTGGGCCCCGTGGCGGCCGTGGCGGGCGAGGGCGTCGTTGAAGGCCTGCATGAGGTAGGCCTGGCCGACGGCGGCGCACGCCTGGAGCCGAGGCAGGGCGGTCGGCCGGGCGTCCAGGGCCAGGTTGCCGACGCCCGCGCCGATGGCGCCGGACGAGACCACCGCCACCCGCAGGCCGCGCGCCTTCAGCGCGTGGACCTGGTCGGCCACCTGGTTGATCAGGCCGGCGTCGAGCCGGCCGCGCGCGTCCGCCAGGACGTTCGTCCCGAGCTTGACGACGAGGCTGGCGCAGTCGGCGAGGGCGGCGCGGCGGGCGTCGGGGGCGGTCACGGGGCGCCCTCCTCGGAGAGGACGCGGCGGACGAGGGCGACGTTCTTGGCGGTGGCGCCCTGGAGGCGGCGGATGCAGGCGCGGGCGGCGTCGGCCATGGCGCGGCGTCGGTCGGCGTCGGTGAGCAGGGCGTCGACCTCGCGGGCCAGGGCCTCGGCCGTCTCGACCCGGACGGCGGCCCCGGCGGCCTCGAACGCCGGGGCCTCCACCGGGAAGTTGAACATCGCCGGGCCCCAGACGAGCGGCTTGCCGAGGGAGGCCGGCTCCGTCGGGTTCGACCCGCCCAGGGGGACGAAGCTGCGGCCGACGATGACGACGTCGGCCAGGGCGTACCAGGCCATGAGCTCGCCCATGGTGTCGCCGAGGACGACGGGCGCCAGACGCTTGGGGCCGAGCCATTCGCCGGAGCTGCGGCGGAGCAGGCCGACGTCCGCCCTGAGGAACGCCTCGGCCGCGGTGTCGAACGTCTCGGGCCGGCGCGGCACGACGACGAGGCGCGTCCGGGGGTGCCACTTGCGGATTTCGCGGAAGGCGTCGACCAGGAGCGGCTCCTCGCCCGGCCCGGTGCTGCCGGCGACAAGGACCGGGGCGTCCGGGTCGATGCCCACGGCCTCACGCAGCGCCTCGGCGCCCGGGACCGTGTCGGTGAACGTGACGCCGTCGAGCTTCATCTGGCCGGTGTCGTGGATCCGCTCCGGGTCGACGCCGAGGCGGAGCAGGCGGTCGGTGTAGAGGGCGGCCTGGACGCCGATGGCGGCGCACGTGTTCATGGTCGCCCGGATGAGGGGGCGGATGCGGCGATAGCCCATGAGGCCCCGCTCCGTCAGGCGCAGGTTGACGACGAGGAGCGGGATGCCCCGGCGGGCGGCCGTGAGGAAGAAGGTGGGCCACCACTCGCTCTCGACCTGGATGACGGCCGTCGGCTTGACGCGCGCCAGCGCCAGGCCCACCGCCGGCCACAGGTCGAGCGGCCAGTGGAAGACGGGCAGGTCCGGGTACAGTTGCCGGGCGCGGCGGCGCCCGGTGAGGGTGGTGGTCGAGAGGACGACCTCGGCCTCCGGGAACGCCTCGCGCAGGGCCGGGATGAACGTGCGGGTGGCCATGACCTCGCCGACGCTGATGGCGTGGACCCAGAGGCGGGTGCGGCCGGGGGCGAAGCGGGGGACGAAGCCCCAGCGCTCGGGCCAGTGGGCCCGGTACTTCGGCCGCGTCGCCAGCAGGACGAGGTAGACCGGCCACCCGACCATCGCCACCAGGGTGGTGACGACGGTGACGAGGGCGAGCCACAGGCGGTTCGGGCGGGCCGGGTTCATAGGGCGGAATGGTAGCGTGTGCGGGGCGGCGTTGCGAGGGTTTGTCAGCCGGTGGCTGCATTCCTGTTGACGGACCGCCCCGGGTCAACTAGCCTGCGCAGGCAGCCACGGCGCTTTGTGCGGAGGCGGCCATGCTCACGCGGCTTCAAGCCACGAACTTCAAGACCTTCGATTCGGTTGACATCGAATTGGGGCAGACGGTCGTCTTCATCGGGCCGAACACCTGCGGCAAGACCAGTGCGCTGCAAGCCCTGGCCCTCTGGCATATCGGGCTCAGCCGCTGGAACGAGAAGCGCGCCGGCAAGGAGACGCCGGAGAAGCGCCCTGGCGTGACCATCAACCGTCGCGACCTGACGGCGATTCCTGTGTCCCAGGCGAACCTGCTGTGGCGCGATCTGCATGTTCGCGACGTGACGAAGGAAGGGGCGAAGCAGCGGACCTCGAACGTGCGGATCGATGTCGTGATCGATGGCGTCACGCGGGACAGGCCGTGGGCCTGCGGGTTGGAATTCGACTACGCCAACCCCGAAAGCCTTTACTGCCGGCCGCTCAGGCAGGGCGAGGGGGCCGCGCCAGCGCGGATGGAGGTGCCCCCCGAGGCGAGCGAGGTCAAGGTCGCGTTCCTGCCGCCCATGTCGGGCCTCGCGGACCGCGAGTTCCAGAAGCAGCCGGGCGAGATCGGGGTTCTGCTCGGAGAGGGCCGGACGGCCGAGGTCCTGAGGAACCTGTGTTACCAATTGGCCCTCGATGCGCGCCAATGGAACGACCTGGTCCAGACCATGAAGAAGCTGTTCGGGGTCACGCTGAAACGGCCGGAGTACGTGCGCGAGCGCAGCGAGATCACCATGGACTATGAGGAGCAATCGGGCGTGACGCTGGACCTCGCGTGCGCGGGGCGCGGGCTGCACCAGACGCTGCTGCTTCTTGCCTTCATGGCGCTGAATCCGGGCGCGGTTCTTCTGGTGGACGAACCTGACGCCCACCTGGAGGTGCTGAGGCAGCGGGAGATCTACGAAGTCCTCACCGGAACGGCCGAAAGCCTGGGTTCGCAAGTGGTGGTCGCAAGTCACTCGGAGGTGCTGCTAAACGAAGCGGCGGGGCGCGACATCGTGATCGCGTTCGTCGGCGCTCCGCACCGCATTGATGATCGCGGCAGCCAGGTGCTGAAATCGTTGCGCGAGATCGGATTCGACCAGTACTACCAGGCCGAGCAGGCCGGGTGGGTGCTTTACCTGGAGGGTTCGACGGACCTCAGTATCCTCAAGGCCTTTGCCAGGAAGCTCAGCCATCCGGCGGCGGCGTGCCTGGAGCGGCCGTTCGTGCATTACATCCGGAACCAGCCGACCGACGCGCGCAACCACTTCCATGCGCTCCGGGAAGCCAAGAGGAACTTGGTGGGCTTCGTGTTGTGCGACAGCGGGTGCGCGATGCAGGCGGGAGACGCCGGCCTCCGCGAGTACGCGTGGCAACGGCGTGAGATCGAGAACTACCTTTGTCAACCGGAGACGCTGGCGGCCTATGCCGGGTCGGTCCTATCGGAGGAGGAGGGGCCGCTTCTCGCGCCGCTGGCGGCCGAGCACGCCGAGGTGATGCGCGCCTGTATCGAGGACAACGTTCCGCCGCGCGCCCTCAAGGACCGCGACGACCCGTGGTGGCATCGCACGAAGATAAGCGACGAGTTCCTGGACCCGCTGTTCCACCAGTTCTTTGGGCGCCTCGGCGTCCGGAACCTGATGTCCAAGACGAACTACCACGTCCTTGCCGGTTACGTGCCCGAGGACCGCATCGCGCCCGAAGTCGCCCAAGTGCTTGACATGATTGCCGAGACGGCCAAGCGCGCCAAGCAAGGCACCTGAGCCCGACGGGGCTTCAGCTCTTGCCCGCGGCCCAGCGTTCGGTCCAGGCGACGAAGGCGTCGGCCTCGTCGCGGGTCATGGGTCCGTAAGGCCTCAGCCAGACGCCCTCCGGCCGCAGATGCTCGCAGACGGCCTGCACGGCCCGGGGGGTGCCGGCCAGGTCGATGCCCTTGCCGCCGGCCTGGATGCGGCGATAGACGTCAGTCCAGTCGTCGGCGTCGCCGCCGCCCGCCCCGCAGACCCACTGGACGGCGTCCAGCCCGTCGAGCTCCATCAGGGCGTCCAGGTGCCGCAGGGCGCCCGGGCCGTCGAGGTGGAAGATCGACCGGTCGAGGCGGTCGACCTCGAAGGCGATGGAGGGCAGGAGGGCCTCGCGGAACATCGCGGGCGAGACGAGACAGATGACGTCGGCCTGGACGACGCAGCCGAGGCCGGCGTGCGGGAAGGGAATCCACGAGAAGGTGACGGGCTGGCCGGCGGCCCGGAGCCGCCCGTGGATGTCCTCGACGAACCGCTCGTACGAGGTGGCCTGGACGTGGTCGCAGGCGGCCCGGACGCCGTCCAGGTCCAGAGCCATGTCCAGGGCCATGCCCTGGGGGTCGCGGAGGGCGGCCACGAGGTCGCTGCCCGTGTGCAGGTCGGGCAGGGCGGTCCACCAGCGGCCCCGGCTGCGCTCCAGCGACAGGTCCGCCAGCGCCCGCACCGCGCTCCAGTAGGGCGTGTCGAAGTCGGGCCGCAGGTCGAGGATGGCGCGGCAGTCGTGGACGACGGGCGTTGAGTAGGTGGTGCCCTCCTCGAAGACGAGGTCGCAGCCGAAGACGGTCGAGCAGACGTCCGGACCGACGTTCGGGCCGACGTTGGGAAACGTCTCGGCGAGGTACGGCGTCACGGCCATCCGCGCCTCGGCCCGCTCGATGCGGAACGCGATGTCCATCCAGCGGTCGCGGACGGTCGCGTGGCGGCTCTCGGGCAGGTCGGGCGGCCGGTCCGGCCGGACCTGGAGCGTCACCGGCGGGCGGTCGACGATCGCGCCCTCCCACCAGGCCTCGGCCCGGGCCAAGGCGGCCTCCAGATCCGGTTTCTCGGTCAGGAACACGCGGCGTCTCCGGCGGCCAAGGGGACCGGGGGAGCGTACCGGTGGCGGCGGGCCGGGTCAAGGCGGCGCGCGGGCGGCCTCTTGACCGGAAGCGCCGCCGGCGCTAGGCTCGTGGTGTCACCTGCGCGGGGAGGGCCTGCCATGCCCGAGTCAACTCCGGAGCCGGGCCGCGCCGATAAGACCGGCGGGGACGTTGCCGACACACCGCCTGAAAGGACCACTGTGACCACACCCGACGCCGACCTCGCGACCGCCTACCAGGACATCGTCCGGAACTACCCGCGCCTGGGGACGGTCGAGGCGGTCAAGCTCAGCTTCCTGAACCACCTCCGCTACACCCTGGCGACCGACGAGTACGTCGCGACCGACTGGGACAAGTTCTATGCGCTGGCGATGGCCGTCCGCGACCGGCTCGTCGAGCGGTGGCTGGCCACCAGCCAGACGTACCACGCCTGCAACTGCAAGCGGGTCTATTACCTGTCGATGGAGTACTTGATCGGCCGGTCGCTGGGGAACAACGTCCTGTGCCTCGGCCTGGAGGACGCCGTCACGCGGGCGATGCAGCAGCTGGGCATCGACTGGGAGCGCCTCCGCGACCTGGAGCGGGACGCGGCCCTGGGCAACGGGGGGCTGGGGCGGCTGGCGGCGTGTTTCCTGGATTCGCTGGCGACGCTCGAGCTGCCCGGCTACGGCTACGGCCTCCGCTACGACTACGGCATGTTCCGCCAGACCATCCGCGACGGCTACCAGGTCGAGGAGCCCGACAACTGGCTCCGCCACGGCAACCCGTGGGAGATCGAGCGGCCGGAGTTTCAGATTCCCGTCGGGTTCGGCGGCCACGTCACCCAGCACAAGGACGAGCACGGCCGCTTCGTGACGGGCTGGTTCCCCGCCCACACCGTTGTCGGCGTTCCGTACGACGTGCCCATTCCGGGATACCGGAACAACACGGTCAACAACCTGAGGCTGTGGACGGCGAAGGCGACCGAGGCGTTCGACCTGGAGGATTTCAACAGCGGGCGCTATATCGAAGCGTATCGCGAGAAGGTGCTGAGCGAGAACATCACGACGGTCCTCTATCCGAACGACACGGTCGTCGAGGGCCGCGAACTGCGGTTCCAGCAGGAGTACTTCTTCGTCGCGTGCGCGCTGCACGACATCCTGCGCCGGTTCCTGCTGCACAACGACGACGTGCGGGCGCTGCCGGAGAAGGTGGCCATCCATCTGAACGACACGCACCCGTCGCTGGCGATTCCGGAACTGATGCGCATCCTTCTGGACGAGCACCGGCTGGACTGGGAGCCGGCGTGGGAGGCGACGGTCGCGACCTTCGGCTACACGAACCACACGCTGATGCCGGAGGCCCTGGAGCGGTGGCCGGTATCGCTCTTCGAGCAGTTCCTGCCGCGCCACCTCCAGATCATCTACGAGATCAACCGGCGGTTCATGCGGACGGTGATGAACAAGTTCCCGGGCGACCACGACCGCCTCGGCCGCATGTCCCTCATCGAGGAAGGCGCGGAACGCCGCGTCCGGATGGCGAACCTGTGCGTGGTGGGAAGTCACGCCGTCAACGGCGTCTCGCGGATCCACTCCGAGCTGGTCAAGAGCGGCCTGTTCCACGACTTCCACCGCGTGTGGCCGGACCGGTTCACGGGCGTGACCAACGGCATCACCCCCCGCCGCTTCCTCCTGAAGTCGAACCCCGCGCTGGCGGCCCTGATCACCGAGCGGATCGGCGACGGGTGGGTCACGGACCTCGAGCGGCTCCAGGCGCTGGCGCCGCTGGCGGAGGACGAGGACTTCCGGGCCCGTCTGCGGGCGGTCAAACGCGAGAACAAGGTCCGGCTGGCGGACCACGTCCGCGAGACGCTGGGCGTTTCGATCGACCCCAATTCGCTCTTCGACGTCCAGGCCAAGCGGCTGCACGAGTACAAGCGGCAGCTGCTGAACGTGATGCACATCGCGACGCGGTACGTGCGCCTCAAGAAGGACCCGGGCCTCGACGTCGTGCCGCGCACCTTCATCTTTGCCGCCAAGGCCGCCCCGGGGTACTGGACGGCCAAGCTGATCATCAAGCTGATCAACGACTTCGCGGACATCGTCAACAGCGACCCGGAGGTCCGCGACAGGATGCGGATCGTGTTCCTGCCGGACTACCGGGTGTCGCTGGCGGAGCGGATCATCCCGGCCACGGACCTGTCGGAGCAGATATCGACCGCCGGGACGGAGGCGAGCGGCACGGGGAACATGAAGTTCGCCCTGAACGGGGCGCTCACGATCGGGACGCTCGACGGGGCGAACATCGAGATCCGCGAGGCCGTCGGCGAGGACAACTTCTTCCTGTTCGGCCGCACCCTCGACGAAATCCGCATGCTCCGCCGACCGGGCGCCTACAACGCCTGGTACTACTACCACAAGTACCCGGAGCTGCGCGAGGTGCTGGAAGCCCTGACGGGCGACTTCTTCAACCTGGACCAGCCGGGCCTCTTCAAGCCCTTGCGGGAGAGCCTGCTGGAGCGGAACGACCCGTTCTTCCACCTGGTCGACTACCCGGACTACGTGGAGCGCCAGGGCCACGTCGACGAAGCCTACCGCGACGTGGACCACTGGGCCCGGATGGCGGTGGCGAACATCGCGCACATGGGCCGCTTCAGCTCCGACCGGGCCATCCGCGAGTACGCCCGCGACATCTGGGGCCTGAAACCCTGCCCCGTGGACCTGCCCGACGCCGGCCGCAACCGGACCTGGTTCAGCGAGGACCGCGGCGAGCAGCGGGTCCAGTGCAAGCTGGAGCCCGGCGGGGACTGAGCTACCAGCCGAACCGCACCGCCAGCGCCGTCTGCGTCATGGCCGCCACGTTCTGCACCACGTGCAGCACGAGCGGCACCAGCAGCGACCGAGTCCGCGCCCGGGCCGCGCCCAGCACCAGCCCGACGGTGAAGATGACGGCGCGGCCGACCCACTCGTACTGGGTGTGGATGGCCGCCCACAGGGCCGATGTGATGAGCACCGCCCCGACCGGCCCGACGAACGACCGGCTGAGCCCCGCGTAGAGGAACCCGCGGAAGAGGGTCTCTTCAAGGACGGGCGCGGCCGCGACGACCGTCAGCCAGAGCAGGGGCGCCCAGCCGGCCGTCCGAACCATCTCGCGCATCACGTCCGGCACGACCGGGCGGTCCAGCGAGACCGCCAGCAGGTCGCTCGCGACCATCAGCCCCACCAGCACGCCCGTCCACACCAGCAGCTCCCGCCACGACGGCACCCGCAGGGCCAGGTACTGGCGGACCGTGATCCCCGGCCGCAGCCACGCGAACAGCGCCGCCAGGCCCACGCACGGCGGCAGCGAGACGAGGAACGCGACCGAGAGCACCAGGCCGTTGGTCTGGAGGTCCCGGGCGAGCGTTTCGATGCCGATCTCGGGTTCAAGCAGCCGCCCGGCCGCGATGAAGCTCAGGGCCACCGCCATCTGGGTGCCCACGAAGACGATGCCCAGGATGACCGAGAAGCCGAGGGTCGCCCAGAACCCCCAGGGGCGGGGCTCGGGTGGCGGGTCGGGCGTCAGCAACGGGCCGGGCATGCTGGTCATCGGCGGCACAGGGCTCCGCGGGAGGTCGCTTCAGCATAGGCCGGAGGGTCTCCCCGGGCAAGTCGGTTCCGCGGGCGGACCTGCCCGCGAGGCCCCCGGCGCGCCGAAATCGCGGTTTTCGCCGGGTTACGCGTTGACAAGTTCGCCTGGCCGAACTATGCTTGTACTGCCGAACTTCAGGCGCACCAGCGCCCGTGCGCCGGCCCGAACGGCCGGCCGGAGGCCCCATGGCCGAGACCGCACAACCCGCCCAGGCGGCCCTCTCCGAGAGCCTCCAGGACTACCTGGAGGCCGTGTTCCTGCTCGTCCAGCGGCACGGCGTCGCACGGATGAAGGACATCGCCTCGCTCGTCGGCGTCGGCAAGTCGTCCGCGACGGGCGGCGTGCGGACCCTGGCCGAGCGGGGCCTCGTCCATCACGACCCGTACCAGTATGTGACACTTACGCCCGAGGGCGAAGCCGTCGGCCGCGACCTCGTCCGCCGGCACCGCGTCCTCAAGACCTTCCTGATGCGCGTCCTGGGCGTTCCGGAAGAGGAGGCCGAACGCGTCGGCTGCAAGATGGAGCACGCCATCAAGGGCCGCGTCCTGGAGCGGTTCGTCCGGTTCCTCCAGTTCGTCGAGCGGCAGGCCGGGCCGAACGGCTCGCTCGTAGGGGACTTCCAAGCCTTCTGTGACCGCGAGGCGTCCGAGGACGATGCCCCCGCGGCGGGAGGGCGGCCATGACCCCGCCGCCCACGGAGCCGCATGACGGCCTGGTTCCGCTCTCGTCCCTGCCGGACGGGGCGCGCGGCAGGCTGGTCTCGGTGGACGCCGGGGCGGGCCTTCGGGCGCGGCTGCTGGCGATGGGCCTGAGGCCCGGGGCCTGCCTGAAGGTCGTCCACAACCGCGGCCCCGGGCCGTTCGTCGTGGCCGTCGGCCAGGCCCGCATCGTCCTCGGCCGGGGCGTGACGCATCGGGTGCTGGTGCGGCCGACGAACGGGGACGCGGCCGGTGAATGTTCCGACGAGGCGGCTGGAGAAAAAGGGCCATGGACACGCTCCAAACGGTTCTGGTGGTGGTGATCGTGGCGGCGGTGGCGGTGGTGGCCGGCCGGTGGGCCTGGCGCGCCGTCAAGGGCCGGGGCCCGAGTTGCCCCGCGTGCCCGGGCTCCTGCGACGCGGCCGGCGCGTGCCGCGGGCCTCTCGACCGGCCCGCCACCGACACCCCGCCCGACGGGGGCCGCGCGGGGTCGTAAAACGCTTGACACCCGCCCCCGGCGCCCACTACGGTACGAGTGGCGGGAAACGGTCTGTCCTTGCGGAGGAGGTCTTGATGCGACGAACGGTCCTGGCCACGGCCCTGATCCTGGCGCTGGCGGGTGTCCGCGCCGGCGCCCAGCCCATCGGACGGCTCGATAACCTCCACAACGAATCGACGATTGGCGAATCCGAACGGAACGAGATCCGCGCCTGGCTGGACCCGCTGGTCCGCGACCTGGTGGCCACGACCGACCCCGAGCAGCGCCGCATGATCCGCGCCCGGTCGGCCATCGTGTCGGAGGGGCGGGGCCAGGCGGACTGGTCGCGGGCGTTCGTCGACGCCTTCGCCGAAGAGGCCGTCAAGGCCCTGGCCGGCGCCCTGCAGCGGGCCGTCAGCCAGGAAGCCCACGTCAACATCATCATGGCCGTCGCCGACATGGAGCGGGTCCAGGGGGTGCCGCTGCTGGTGCGGGCCCTGTCGGACGACCCGTACCCCGCGGCGCGGTACCTGGCGGCCCGGGGGCTGGACCGCGTGGCCGCCAAGGTCGTCGAGGCCGTCGAGCCGCGCGTCGAGCAGGAGATCGCCAAGGGCATCACGGGCGCCCTGGCCCAGACCGACGAGGCCCTGACGTTCATGCACCTGGTGCGGGCGCTGGGGCGGTTCGACCACGACCAGGCCCACGACTACTTGGCGAGCGCGGCCGCGCGGGCAGCGCGGCTGTTCGACGCGGGGGACCCGGTCGGGTGCCAGGTGTTCATGGCGGCGGTGGAGGGGCTGGAGCGGGCGTTCACGGCGGAGATCCGGCCGGACGCGAAGCAGCGGATTCTGATGGCGTACGCGATGCTGGCGGCCTGGATCATGCCGCCCACGGCCGACCAGAACCTGATGCCGGCGCTGAACGCGTCATTGGAGCGGATTCTGGGCGAAGGGGTGGGGTTCGCGATCGGCCAGTCGGCCGAGATGCAGAAGCTGGCCCTGATGGAGTGGGTGGAGAAGCTGGTCCGGGAGAAGCGGATTCCGGGCCGCCCCCCGCTGCCGCCCACGCTCGCCAAGCTCGAGCCGTAACCGCCGCCGGGTGAGCCCCGCCGAACGCCTCGGCGGGCGCCGCACCGGCCGACCCGGGGGGGACGCCTGCCGCGCCGCGGCGGACGCCCGCGCGGCCCGATCCGGCGGAGGGCCCGTCTGATGCGCAGGCTCCTGGTTCCGGTCGCCCTCCTTGTGCTTGCCGCCCTGGCCCTGGCCACGTGGTCCCGCCGTATCGAAGGCCCGCCCGTCGATCTCGCCTGGACGGGGGTGGCGGAAGTGACCACCCTCGACCCCGCGCGGATGACCGCCGTGCAGGACGGCCGCGTTGCCGCCGCCCTCTGGGAGGGCCTGACGGTCCTCGACCCGGCCGACCTGCGGCCGAAGCCCGGCGTGGCCTCCCGGTGGGACGTCTCCGACGACGGCCTCACCTACACCTTCCATCTCCGCCCGGAGGCCAGGTGGAGCGACGGGCGGCCCGTGACGGCGGAGGACTTCGTGTACGCGTGGCGGCGGGCGCTGGACCCGGCGACGGGGGCCGAGTACGCCTACATGCTCTGGCCGATCCGCGGGGCGAAGGCCCACTACGAGGCCCTCGCCCGGGGCGACCCGCCGGACTGGGCCGCCGTGGGGTTCCGGGCCGAGGGGCCGCACACGCTGGTCGTGGCGCTGGCGCAGCCGACGCCGTACTTCGCGGATCTGGCGGCGTTCTCGACGTACCTGCCGCTGAGGCGGGACGTGGTCGAGGCGCCCGACGGCTCCCCGCGCCGGCGCTGGACCTTTCCGCCGCACCTCGTGACCAACGGGCCGTACGTGCTCCGGGCGTGGCACTTCCGCAGCCGCATGCGCTGGCAGAAGAACCCGCACTACTGGGACGCCGGCTCGGTGGCGCTGGAGCGGATCGAGGTTCGGGTGTACGAGGACCCGAACACGGCGCTGCTGGCGTACGAGACGGGGGCGGTGGACCTGGCGACGGAGGTGCCGGCGCTGGCAAAGCTGCCGCTGCTGGAGGCCGCCCGCGCCGGCCGGCGCCGGGACGTCCGCCACGGCTCGAACCTGGCGACGTACTTCTACCGGCTGAACTGCACGGCGGCGCCGCTCGCGGACGTGCGGGTGCGCCGGGCGCTGGCGCTGGCGGTGGACCGTCGCGCGATCATCGACCGGGCGGCCCGGGGCGGCCAGTTGCCGGCCCGCACGCTCGTGCCGCCCGGCATGGCAGGGTACACCAGGCCCGCGGGCCTGGCCGAGGACGCCGAGGCGGCCCGCCGCCTCCTCGCCGACGCCGGCTATCCCGGCGGCGCGGGGCTGCCGGTCCTGGAGCTGCTCGTCAACAAGGGCGGCGGGCACGTGCCGGTGGCCGAGCTGATCCAGCAGCAGTGGCTCGACCGGCTGGGCGTCCAGACGCGCATCGAGCAGGTCGAGTGGAAGGTCTTCCTGGACCGGGTCAGCGCCCTGGACTACGAGATCGCCCGGGCCGGGTGGTTCGGCGATTACGTGGACCCGAACACCTTCCTGGACATGTTTGTCACCGGCGGGGGGAACAACCGGACGGGCTGGTCGAGCGCAGTCTACGACGGGCTGATCCGGCGGGCGGCCGAGACGACGGACCGGGTGCGGCGGATGGCCGTGCTGGCCGAGGCCGAGGCGCGGCTCCTGGCGGAGGGGCCGATCGTCCCGCTCTATCACTACACGTCGCTGGTCCTGGTCCGGCCCGACCTCGACGGCTTCCAGACCAACCTGCTGAACCGGATCGACTTCGCCCGGCTGAGCCGCTGACGCGGGGGGCCGGCTGCCGGGCCGGAAAGGAGCGCACGGGATGGGGCTGCTACACGACTACCAGGACGGGACGTCGTACCGGCGCGACGCGCCGCCGCGCGGCGAGCGGTGGCCCGCGGGGGCCCCGCCGTACAAGTCGTACACGGAGGCCGGGGCGGAGACGGTGAAGCTGGCGCACCCGGCGCAGCTGCGGCCGGCGGACCTGTGGCAGGTGCTGCGCGACCGGCGCAGCCGCCGCGCGTTCGCCCGCGAGCCCCTCGCCCAGGAGGACCTGTTTCTGCTCCTGTGGGCGGCCCAGGGGGTGACGCAGCCGGGGCCGTGGCCGCTCCGCACCGCGCCCTCGGCCGGGGCGCTTTACCCGGTCGAGACGTACGTGCTGGCGGCGCGGGTGGCCGACCTCGGCGCGGGCGTGTACCATTGGGAACTGCCCGAGGAGCGGCTGGCCCGCGTGACCGCCAGGGAGGACGTCGCCGGGGCCGCACGGGCCGCCTGCCTCGGCCAGGAGATGGTCGAGGCGGCGGCGGCGACGGTCGTCTGGACGGCGCTGTGGGCGCGCGGCGGGCAGAAGTACGGCGAGCGGGCCCTGCGGTACGCATACCTGGACGCGGGGCACGCGGCCGAGAACCTGCACTTGGCGGCCGAGGCGCTCGGGCTCGCGTGCTGCATGATCGGGGCCTTCTTCGACGATGCGATGAACCAGCTGGTCGGCGTCGACGGGCAGGCCGAGTCGGTCCTCTACGCCGCCGCCGTCGGCCGCCTGCAACCGTAAGGAGACGATGTGAACGAGCCGACCTTCCCGCGGCCGCGCGTCCTCGTGAGCCGGTGCATGGGCTTTGCCCGGTGCCGGTGGAACGGGCTGACGATCTCGGACGACACGGTTGAGGCCCTGACGCCGCTCGTCACGTTCGCCCCGGTGTGCCCGGAGGTGCGGATCGGCCTCGGCGTGCCGCGCGACCCCATCCGGGTGGTCCTCGTGGAGGGGGAGCGGCGGCTGATCCAGCCCGCCACGGGCCGCGATGTGACGGACGCCATGCGGGCCTTTGCCGCCGAGTGCCTCGACCTCCTCGGCGACGCCGACGGCGTGCTGCTGAAGAGCCGGTCGCCCTCGTGCGGGATCAAGGACGTGAAGGTATACGCGACGGCGGACCCGACGTCGCAGGTGGCCGAGAAGGGAGCGGGTTTCTTCGGCGAGGCGGTGCTCGGGCGGCTCGACCGCCTGGCCGTCGAGGACGAGGGCCGGCTCCACAACTTCCTCCTCCGCGACCACTTCTACACGAAGCTCTTCGCGCTGGCGGCGTTCCGCGAGATGCATGCCGCGCGCGAGGCCGAGGGCGACTGGGGCCTCGGGCCGCTGGTCGCGTTCCAGGCGCGGACCAAGTCGCTCCTGCTGGCCTACCACGAGCCGGTCATGCGCGAGATGGGCCGCGTGGTGGCCAACCACGCGAAGCGCTCCGGCCGCGAGGTCTATGCCCGGTACCGGGCGTTGTTGAGCGAGGCGCTCGCCCGTCCGGCGAAGTATCGGGCGAACATCAACGTGCTGATGCACGCCCTGGGGCACGTCTCGGACGGGCTGACCTCGGAGGAGAAGGCGTACTTCCTGGACACGCTGGAGCAGTACCGCCGCGGGAAGGTGCCGCTCAGCGTCCCGAAGACGCTGGTGCGGTCGTGGGCCGTCCGGTTCGAGAAGCCGACCCTGACCGATCAGACGTTCTTTGCGCCGTACCCGGAGGCGCTGGTGGCGATCCACGACAGCGGGAAAGGGCGCGGCGAGTAGCCGTTACACGTCGAGCCCGGACGCGAGGCGGCGGAGGCGGTCGATGGCCGCCAGCCGCTCGGCCGTCAGGTCGCGCCATACCTCGGCGGTGTCGCGGTAGATCTCGAGCATGAACGGGCCGGCGTAGCCGACCTCGGCGAGGGCCCGGGCGACGTCGTCGAACGGGATGACGCCCATGCCGGGCAGGAAGTGGGCGTCGTCGGTGCCGTCGTTGTCGTGGAGGTGGACGCCCCAGAGGCGCGGCCCCATGGCCCGGACGACGCCGACGGGGTCGCCCGTGATCATGGCGTGGCCGGAATCGAAGGCCAGGCCGACGTGGTCGCTGCCGACGGCGTCGACGAGGCGGCGGAGGAGGGCGGCGTCGGCGCCGAACATGGGAGGCGGCATGTTCTCGACGAGCCACCGCACGTCGGCCGCCTCGGCCAGGGCCGCCAGACGCTCCAGGCTGGCCGCCAACGCGTCCGGCCGCCAGGCGTCGCCGGCGGTGTCGCCGGGGCCGACGGGATGGACGACGAGGTCGCGGACGCCGAGGGCGTGGGCAAAGGCGATCTCGCCCTCGGCCAGCGCCAGGGCCGCCTCGCGCGCCGCCTTGTCGCGGGCCGAGAGGTCGAAGGGCGGCCCGTCGAGGATCTCCAACTCGATGTAGGCGTGGAGGCTCTGAGGCACGAGGCCGGCGGCGGTCAGCGTCTGGCGGATGGCGTCGCCGGGCGTGCCGGTGTCAAGGTTCCGGTAGACTTGGACGAGGCGGGCGCCGGCGTGCTGGAGGAGGCAAATCTCCTCGCGCAGGTCCCACTTCCCGAAGTCCACGGCCACGACGGCTCCGAGCGGTAGCTCCGGCATCAGTTCAGCCCCAGGCGCTTGCGGATATGGTCGGCGCGGGCCACGTCGCGCTCGGCCTCGGTCAGCTCCGTGCCGCGCATCTTCTGGATGTGGCCCGGCCGCGTCAGCAGAAAGAGGTCGTTGACCATGCGGATGTCGGCGGGCGGCAAGCGGCCGAGGTTGACGCCCAGGCGGGCCGCCGAGAGTAGCGTCATGGTCTCTTCGCTGGAGATCGTCCGGGCACACGTCAGGATGCCCCACGCCCGGTACAGCCGGTCGTCCAGGGCGGTCGGGCTCTCGGCCACCAGCGCCGCCCGGGCCTGCTTCTCGTAGTCGATGACCTGCGGGATGACCGAGGCGAGGGTGTCGAGGATGTCGGCTTCGGCGCGGCCGAGGGTGGCTTGGTTGCTGATCTGGTAGATGTCGCCGACGGCCTGGGTCCCCTCGCCATACAGGCCGCGCACCGCCAGCCGCATCCGCGTCACCGCCCGGAAGACCTTTTCGATCTGGCGCGTCAGCACCAGGGCCGGCAGGTGGAGCATGACGCTGGCGCGCATGCCCGTGCCGACGTTCGTGGGGCAGGCCGTCAGGTACCCGAGCCGGGGCGAGAAGGCGTAACGGACGCGCTGCTCCAGGCGGTCGTCCAGGGCGTTGGCCCGCGTCCAGGTCGCCTGGAGCTGGAGCCCCGCCTCGATCGCCTGGAGCCGCAGGTGGTCCTCTTCGCAGACCATGACGGCGGTCTGCTGGTCGGCGTCCACCGCCACGCCGCGCGGCCCCTCGCCGGCGGCCAGTTCGCGGCTGACAAGGTGGCGTTCGACCAGGCACATGCGGTCGATGGGCGGGAGGTCGTCGACGGCGTACCACTCGCACCCGTCGAGGGCCTTGGACACGGTCTCGCGGAGGGCGTCGCGGAGCTCGGTCCGCTCGTCGTCGCCGAGGCGGGAGACGAAGCGGCGGCCGGCGACGTTCCGGGCCAGGCGCACGCGTGTCGAGAGGACGATCTCGGACTCCGGACCCTCCGGCTGGAGCCACGGGCAGGGCGACTGGATCAGCGCGTCAAGCGTCACCCGCGTCTTCCCTCTCCCGGATCTGGTCTCGGAGGCGGGCCGCCTCCTCGTACCGTTCCTCCTCGACCGCCTCCTGGAGCTTGCGGCGGAGCTGGAGCAGGTCGCGCTGGTCGCGCTCATCCGCCCCCAGCCGCGCGGGCACCTTGCCGGCGTGCTCGGTCGCCCCGTGGACCTTTTCGAAGACGTCGCGGAGCGGCTCGGCGAAGACCTCGTAATCGTGCGGGCACCCCAGCCGGCCGCCCTGCCGGAACTCCGCGTACGTCAGGCCGCACGCCGGGCAGGCCAGGGCGGCCTCGCGGCCGGCGTCCTCGTGGGCCTGGAGCATGCCGCTGAGGACGTCCTGGAGGCTGGCGGGCGTTGTCAGGGCGATGCCCTCCTCCCGGGCGCAGTCCTCGCACAGGTGCCGCTCGGTCTTGGTGTTCTTGACGATCTCGGTCAGGTGGATGGTGGCCACCTGCTTCTTGCACCGTTCGCAAAGCACGGCAACCCCCTCGCGTCGGTCGGTGTGGTACGCGGTCCTTGTATCGGCACTGGGGCCGTTCGGCATGATAGAACCGCGTCGGGGTCAAGTCAACGCCGCCGGAGGCGGCGGCGCGGCGGGGTGCGGGGGCGGTTCAGCGGCCCCGCTTCTCCCACTTCTCGAGCTGGGCGACGCGGCCGAGCGTGCTGCCGGCCCGGATCTCCGCCCGCTGCCGGTTCTCGGCCTCCAGGACGCTCTGGGCCCGGTTCGCCATCTCCACCGCCCGGGCCTTCGGCACGAGCATGACGCCGTCGGCGTCGCCGACGAGCCAGTCGCCCGGGAACACCTCCGCGCCGGCCAGCCGGATCGGGCCGCCGATCTCCCCGAGGCCTTTCGGGTGCCCGGCGTGGCTGCACACGACCCGGGCGTGGGCGGGGAAGCCGAGGCGGCGGATCTCGTCGGTGTCGCGGATGCCGCCGTCGATGACCACGCCCGCGAGGCCCTTCTGGAGACAGCTTTCGGTGGCAAGTTCGCCCCAGACGGCGGGCGGTACGCCGCCGGCGTCGATCGCCAGGACCGTGCCAGGCTCGGCCCGGTCGATGGCCTCGACGGGCTTGGCAAAGTCGCCCGGGGCGGTGCGGACCGTGAGGACCGGGCCGACGAGCTTCGCCCCGGGGGTGATCTGCCCGAGGCCCATCAGGCACGGCCGGTGGTGGCTGCCGTGGCTCAGGTTCGCCGTCGAGACCCGCTCCAGGACCTCGCGGATTTCGCCGGGCCCCGCGCGGCGGAAGAGGTCGGTGCGGACGGCCTGGCCGGTGTCGAGGGCGCGGCGGAGGTCGGCGGCGGCGGCGGCGGGGTCTTCGGCCTTGGTGATGGCCCCGCCCACGATGACGACCGACGCCCCGGCCGCCACCGCCCGCGGCGCGGTCTCCGAGGTGATGCCCCCGGCGGCCGCCAGCGGCAGGTCGGTCGCCCCCGCGAGCCGCTCCAGCAGGTCGAACGGGTTGCCGCCCGCCATCTGGACGTCGACGGGGCAGTGGACCGCCACCAGGGCGACGCCCCAGGCGCCGAGCGGCTCGACCAGGGCCTCGGGCTCGGCGACGCCCAGCAGGTCGACGCCGACGTCCAGGCCGTAGCTGCGTCCGGCCTCGACGGCCTCGCGGATCGTCGACTCGCTGGCCGCCCCGAGCACCATCGCCAGGTCGGCACCGGCCTTGGCGGCCATTTCCATCTCGTCGCGGCCGGCGTCGGCGGTCTTCATGTCCGCGACGACGCGCTTCTCGGGGAACCGCTCGCGCAGGGCCCGGACGGCGGCCAAGCCTTCGCTCTTGATGAGCGGCGTCCCGGCCTCGATCCAGTCGACGCCGGCCGGCACCGCGGCGTCGGCCACCGCCAGAGCCCGCTCCAGGTCCACGAAGTCGAGGGCGAGTTGGAGCGTGGCGGCCATGGTCAGGCGTCCTCCTCATCGGCGGCGTCGGCCCCGGCGGCGCCCTCGGGCACGTATGTGGCGGCGCACCGGGCGGATTCCCAGACCGTGACCCCCGCCACCCGCACGCCCGCCGGCAGCCCGGCCGCCACCGTCTCCGCGACGTACCGGGCCAGGTGCTCGCATGAGGGCTCCGTGGCGTCGAAGGGCGGCACCTCGTTCAGGTAGGCGTGGTCGAGCGGGTCGAGGGCGTCGGCCAGGAGCCGCTTGGCGTCGCGGAAGTCCATCAGCAGGCCGTCCGGGCCGAGGGTCTCGCCCGCCACGCGGAGCTCGACCCGCCAGTTGTGCCCGTGGAGCCGCTCGCATTGGCCGCGGTACTCGCGCAGGCGGTGGGCGGCAGAGAAGTCGCTCTCGATGCGGAGCTGGTACGGCATGGGTGCGGCCTCCGGGCGCCACGCGACGCGTATTCTAGGGCGGCTCGGGGCGGCGAACAAGGGCTGGCGCCGGGCAGCGTGACCGAGACGGGCTCCATGCCTTGGGCGACGAACTGGTTCCGGGTCTCGGCGGCGTTCGTGGCCGTGACATGGCCCGAGACGGACCGGCCGCCTGCGTCGCGGGCGGTGTAGCGGTAGGTCCTTTCTTCGCCTATGGCCATCTCCCCCTTGCACTCAGGCGCACCATACCCCGCCGGTGGCGGTCCGCAAAGGCCCTTGACGCCGCGCGCGGGGTGGCGTATCTGTACCATGAGGGGCTCGGATTGTGGGCGGAGCGACCATGCAGCCGGCAAACGACGCGAAACCCGAGAAGCGGTCGCTGATCCTCGGCGTCGGGTTCGACGGCGAGGACGGCCACGTCCGCGTGACGCGCGGCGAGAACTTCCGCCTGGTGGGCGGCAGCGAAGAGACCCACGGCGTGATGCAGGAGAAGGCGGTCCGCCTGAACGAGAAGCTCCAGGACCGTGGCATGCGGCTGGAGGACGTCTCGCGGGAGGAGTTCCGCGACATCGCCCGGGAGCTCGGCCTCTCGGAGAAGCAGATCGGTCTCTGACCTGCCGCCATCCACGTCCCCCTTTGCCGTACGGCCCTCCGTCTCCCCCCTGTCTGCGGCGCCGCGCGCCATCTATTCAAGTCTTTGCCGCGCACGCCGCCCGGAAAACCCGCGACGTGGGTCGGCCGCGCGGGTAGAATGCCCGCCGCATCTCACGAGGACCCCCATGAAACGCCGCGACGCGCTCAAGAGGGCCGCCGGGGCCGGGGCCGCGCTGGTGGCGGCCGGGCTCGGGGGCCGGTCGCGCGGCCAGGAGAACGCCGTGACGCCGCCGACCCGGACGGAGGCGACGCCCGACGCACGGGCGCTCGCCCGCACGCTGCCCCGCTGGCGCGGGTTCAACCTGCTGGAGAAGTTCAACGTTCGCCGCAACGAGCCTTTCCGCGAGACGGACTTCCAGTGGATGGCCGACTGGGGGTTCGATTTCGTGCGGCTGCCGATGGACTACCGGTGCTGGACGCGCGAGGCCGACCCGTACGCGTACGACGCGAAGGTGCTGGCGCAGATCGACGACGTCGTCGCCCTCGGTCGCAGGTACGGCGTCCATGTCTCGCTGAACCTGCACCGGGCGCCGGGGTACACGGTCGCGCGGCCGCCGGAGGCGCTGGACCTGTGGCACGATGCCGAGGCCCAGAAGCGGTTCAACGCCCAGTGGGCCATGTTCGCGACGCGGTACCGGGGCGTGCCGGCGGCGCAGCTGAGCTTCGACCTGGTGAACGAGCCGGCGAAGGTCGGTTCGGCGATCTACGCCCCGGTGGCCCGGAAGGCGGTCGAGGCCATTCGGGCCGAGGACCCCGAGCGGCTGGTCATCAGCGACGGCCTCCGCTGGGGCCGCGAGCCCATCCACGAACTCGCCGACCTGGGCATCGCCCAGAGCACGCGCGGCTACGACCCGATGGGCGTGAGCCACTACAAGGCGAGCTGGGTGGGCGGCGAGGCCTGGCCGGAGCCGACTTGGCCGCTGGCGCGGGGCGAAACGGTCTATGACAAGGCTTGGCTCCGCGAGGACCGCATCGAGCCGTGGAAGCGGCTGGAGGCCAAGGGCGTGGGCGTCCATGTCGGCGAGTGGGGCGCCTTCAAGCATACGCCGCACAAGGTGGTCCTGGCCTGGATGCGGGACTGCCTGGAGTTGTGGCGCGAAGCGGGGTGGGGCTGGGCGCTCTGGAACCTGCGGGGGGCGTTCGGGGTCGTCGATTCCGGGCGCGACGACGTCCGGTACGAGGCCTTCCAGGGGCATCATCTCGACCGGACGATGCTGGACCTTCTGCGGGCGTTCTAGGCCGCGCCGCGGGGTCGCGGGGGGCATGTCCGCGTTCGCTCGGCGGCGCCGAACCGACGCGCCGGGCGAAAACGCTTCGCGCGGAGCGGGGCGTCTGGTACACTGGTCGGATTCGACGGCACCTCGTATGACGAAAGGACGGCGCGTGGAACCGCTGAAGATGCAGCCGGTTCTGAAGGAGACGGTCTGGGGCGGGTCGCGGCTGCGCGACCTCCTCGGCAAAGACGCCCCCGCCGACAAGCGGATCGGGGAGAGCTGGGAACTGGCCGACCATCCCCACGGGACGAGCACGGTGGCCGAGGGTCGCCTGGCCGGCCGGACACTGCGCGAGATCCTGGCGGCCAGGCCGGAGGGCGTGTTGGGCCGCGAGCTCGTGGCGGCCGGGTGGGCCGAGCGGTTCGGTCTTCTGATCAAGTTCATCGACGCCACCGACGTCCTGAGCGTCCAGGTCCATCCCGACGACGCCTTTGCCGCCAAGAAGGAGAAGGGCGAGCGCGGCAAGACCGAGTGCTGGGTGATCGTGGATGCGGCGCCCGACGCGTGGCTGGTCGACGGCCTGGCCGAGGGGACGACGCCCGCGGCGCTGAAGGCCGCTATCAAGGACGGGTCGGTCGAGGAGTTGCTCGTGAAGCGGCCGGTGGCGGCGGGGGACTTCGTGTGGATACCGGCCGGGACGGTCCACGCCATCGGGGCGGGCCTCGTCCTGGCGGAGGTCCAGCAGACCTCGGACGTGACCTACCGCCTCCACGACTGGGGCCGCAAGGGCCTCGACGGCAAGCCGCGCCCCCTGCACGTGGAGAAGGGGGTGGCGGCGGCGAGCTACGAGGCCGAGAAGCCGCTCTCGGGCGGCCGGGGCAAGACGGCCGACGAGACGGGCCTGGTCATCGAGCACCTCGTAGATTGCCACGCCTTCAGCCTGAGCCGCATCCAGATCGACCGGCGGCCGTGGGCGGCCGAGACGGGCGGGACGTGTGCGGCCCTGGTCGTCCTGGACGGCCGCGCCCGCTGCGTCACGGGTAGCGGCGAGTGTGCACTGGAGAAAGGCGACACGGTGCTGGTGCCGGCGGACGCCGAGGAATATGCCTTCGACTCGCCCGAGAACCTGACGGTGCTGGTGGCCGCCGGGCCGGGCCGGGCGCCCACGCGCTAATCAGGCTGGAACGGACCGATGGCCGAGGAGCGGCTTCACAAGATCCTCGCCCGGGCCGGCGTGGCCTCGCGCCGGGCGTGCGAGGAACTCATCACCGACGGCCACGTCTCGGTCGACGGGGAGACCGTCACCGAGCTCGGCTCGAAGGCGGACCCGGAGGCGCAGGACATCCGCGTCGACGGCAGCCGCATCCGTTTCCGCCCCCGCGAGGTCTGGCTCCTGAACAAGCCGAAGGGCGTGGTGTGCACGAACCGCGACCCGGAAGACCGCCGCCGCGCCATCGACCTCATCCCCCAGACCAAGGCCCGCCTCTACACCGTCGGCCGCCTCGACGCCGACAGCCAGGGCCTGGTCCTGCTGACGAACGACGGCGACCTGGCCAACAAGCTGACGCATCCGCGGTACGGCGTCCCGAAGACGTACCTGGCGACGGTCTCCGGCAAGGTGACCGGCGACGACGTGCGGAGGCTCCGCAAGGGTATCCACCTGGCCGAGGGCAAGGCCGAGGCCGCCTGGGTCCGGGTGCTGAAGCGCGGGTCGAACCATTCGGTGCTGGAGATCGTCCTGCGGGAAGGGCGGAACCGGCAGATCCGGCGGATGCTGGCCGGGCTGCGACACCCGGTGCGGAGCCTGGTGCGGACGCGGCTCGGGCGGCTGACGCTGCGCGGCCTGGGGAGCGGGCGGGCTCGACCTCTGACCCCCTCGGAGGTAGAATACCTGAAGCGCCTGGCCGCCGGCGACGTCCGCGAGGACGTGAAGCCGGCGAAAGAGCGCGGCACGGGTAGCCGCACGGGCCCGGGCCGAGGTGGCCGCAAGGGCGGCCGCCCGCAAGGCCGGCCGTCGCGCGGTCCCGCAAAGGGCCGAAGCCCCGGAAAGGGGCGGGGGTCCGAGAAAGGACGCGGCCCCGCAAAGGGGCGCGGATCGGAGAAAGGACGCGGCCCCGGGAAGGGGCGCGGCGGGTCGGCTGATTCCAAGCGCACGCGCGGCCCCGGCACGGGCCGCCGACCGAAAGGACGTTCGTCGCCGTCATGACGCAGATCGACGCCGCCCGCGAGGGCACGATAACCGACGCGATGCAGGCGGTGGCCGAGGCGGAGGGCCTGGCGCCGAGCGCCGTCCGCGACGCCGTCGCCACCGGCCATATCGCCATCCCCCACAACACCCGCCGCCGCGCGACCCGCGTGCTCGCGATCGGGCGCGGCCTGCGGGTGAAGGTGAACGCGAACTTGGGCACCAGCCCGGACTATGCCGACGCCGACACGGAGCTGGAGAAGCTCCGGGCGGCCGTCGATGCCGGGGCCGACGCCGTCATGGACCTCTCGACGGGTGGCGACCTGCGGGCCATCCGGCAGCGGGTTATGGAGGCCTCCGACGTCTCGGTCGGCTCCGTGCCCATCTACGAAGCCGCCTCCCGGGCCGCCCGCGCCCACCACAACGTCGCGAAGATGACGGCTGACGACATGCTGGCGGCGGTGCGGCGGCACGCCGAGGACGGCGTCGACTTCGTGACGGTGCACTGCGGTGTGACGCGGGCGATCGTCGAGTCAGCCGCCCTGGAGCGGCGCGTGTGCGGCATCGTGAGCCGCGGCGGGACGTTCCTGGCCCACTGGATCCGCACCCACGGCGAGGAGAACCCGCTGCTGAAGCGGTTCGACGAGCTCATCGACCTCTGCCGCGAGTTCGACGTCACGCTCAGCCTCGGCGACGGCCTCCGGCCGGGGGCGATTGCCGACGCCATGGACGCCTGCCAGGTAGAGGAACTCCTGGTCCTGGCGGAGCTTGCCCGCCGCGCCGTCGACGCCGGCGTCCAGGTCATGCTCGAAGGCCCCGGCCACGTGCCGCTCGACCAGGTCGAGGCCCAGGTCCAGCTCCAAAAGCACGTGACGGGCGGGCTGCCGTTCTACGTGCTGGGGCCGATCGTGACGGACGTGGCCCCGGGGTACGACCACATCACGTCGGCCATCGGCGGGGCGGTGGCGGCCAAGGCAGGGGCGGACTTCCTCTGCTACGTGACGCCGACCGAGCACCTCGGCCTGCCCCGGCCGGAGGACGTCCGCGCGGGGGTGATGGCGGCCCGCATTGCTGCCCACGCCGGCGACGTTGCCCGCGGGCGGCCGGACGCGCTCGCGTGGGATGGGCGGCTGAGCGCGGCCCGGGCGCGGCGGGACTGGGAGACGCAGCTGGCGGAGTGTCTGGACCCCGAAGGGGCGGCCGCCCTGCGCGACGCCCGCAAGCCCGAACACGCCGACACATGTTCGATGTGCGGCGACTACTGCGTCTTCAAGGTGATCCGCGGCGAAGGGGAGGGCGGATGAGGTCCGGCACCGGGGGGAGGCCGGCCCGCCTGGCGGCCGCGGCGGCTCTCGCGGCGGTGCTGGCCGCCGCCTGCGACCGCGGCGAGGAGTCCCTCACCGCGGCGCCGCAACGTCCCAGCGGCGTGCCCTTCGCCCTGGCGTTCTCGCAGCCCGACACCGAGGACGGGTACGTCACGCTGGCGGCCCACCGCGGCCGGGTTGTTGTGGTGGCCCTGGTGCAGCCGGTCCAGTCGGCGTCACGCGAGGCCACGCACATCCTCGTGAGCCTGGACCAGCGGTTCGCCGACCGGGGGCTGACGGTCATCGGCCTGGGGCACCGGCTCTCGACGAAGCCCGACGCCGCCCGCGAGGCCCTGCGGAGCTACACCCTGGAGATGCACGTCCCGTTCCCGATGGGCGTCGGCACGCAGGACGTCCGCGAGCAGTTGCCCGGCGGCTTTGAAGGCTACCCGACGCTGCTCGTCGTCGACCGCCTCGGTGTGTGCCGCGCCGTCTTCGACCTGTTTACCCCGGCGGACGAGCCGGCGGTGGTGGCGACGGTGGAGCGTCTGCTGGCCGAGACGTTCTGAGGCGGCGGATCAGGGCGAGCCGGGGTGGAGGTCGGGGTCGTCGTCGCGGGTCAAGAGGAAGAGGAACTCCGCGTTGCCGCCCCCGCCGCGGATCGGCGACCGCGTCTCGTCGAGCAGCGCCAGGCCCGTCTCCGGCACGGTCAGGCGCACCCGCTCCAGAACCGGCCGGAGCGTTTCTTCGGGGACGACGCCCTTCTCCCGCTCGTGTTCGGCGGCTTCGTACTGCGGCTTGACCAGGGCGATGATGCGGCCGCGCGTGTGGACGAGGCCCCGGGCCGCCGGCAGGATGTGCATCATGCGGGTCCAGCCGACGTCGATGGTCACGAGGTCCACGGGCTCGGGCAGTTCGACGTGCATGGCGTTGGTCCGCTCCAGGACGGCGACGCGTTCGTCCTGGCGGAGGCTCCAGGCGAGGGTGCCGTAGGCGGTGTCGACGGAGTAGACCTTGGCGGCGCCGCGCTGGAGGAGGCAGTCGACGAAGCCGCCTTGGTGGCTGCCGAGGTCGGCGCAGACCCGGCCCGCGACGCCCAGGCGGAACGTCTCGAGGGCGTGCTCCAGCTTCAGGCCGGAGCGAGTGACGTACTTGGCATCCTTGTCCGTCACGGCCGGTGTCCTTTCGGGGCGCTAGCGGCCCACGGGCCGGAAGCCCTTCGCGCAGACCGTGAACTGGTCCACGTGGGCCCACTTCTGGTTGATCACCCACATGCCCCAGAGCCCGAGGCCGCGCACGTCGGCCAGGTCCTTCGCCTCGAGCGTGACCTTCTTGCCGAGGCGCAGCCCGGCGGGGTCGGCGAGCTGCCACGTCTTGACCGCCGCGATGTCCACCCGGTGGGTCTGCCAGCGGTCGCGCGACGTCTGGAGGAACGCCGGGGGCGAGACGACCCAGCGGCCGTCGGCCAGCTTCAGCATGATGCCGACGCGGGTGACGGCCTGGTCGCGCCAGTCGAAGGCGACCCAGGCGGTCTGGCCGGAGAGGTCGCATCGGACGGCGTCGGTGAAGAGGGCGTTGTGCTTGCCGATGCGGACGCTGCCGGTCGCCATGAAGCCGGCCGGCATGGCCGCGAGGCGGGGCGACCCCTCCCCCCCGTTCGGCCGCCAGCCGCGGTCCCCGTCGGCGACCTTCCACGGGCCGAAACTGTGCTCGGTCGGCCGGCCGCGCCGTGGCGCGGCGAAGTCCTCGACGTGCAGGGCATAGCCGGCTTCCCACGTCGTCGCCGCCGCCGGCGCCGACGGCTCCGACCGGCCGGCCGCGCTCACCGTGACCAGGCGCCATACGAAGGAGGCCGCGCTCGGCAGACGCCGGTCCGTGTGCGACCCGGAGGCCGCGCGGACCCGCGCGACGTCCTGCCAGGCGGGCTCGACGTCCGTCTCGGTCGGCCCCCAGGCGCGCTGGAGGATGAGGGTCTCGCCGCCCAGGTCCTCGGCCAGCCATGTCAGCTCGACGGCGTCGGCGGCGACGGTCCGGGCCTCGAGGCCGCGGGGACGGAGGGGCGTTTTGCGGTCGGCCAGGGCGAGCGACGCGGCCTTGTCGCCGGTATAGAGCCGGCCGGTGCCCTTCTCGTAGGCGACCAGGGCCTTGCCGACGCGGGCTTCGGCGCCGTGCAGCGACCGCGCGACGGCGACGGGCGGCGGGGCGCCCTGCTGGAGGGTCATGACGACGGCCACGCGGGCGTCGCAGTCGAACTCGATCCAGCGGTTGTGGAGGTACTTCGTGCCGCGGTACGGGAAGCCCGTGTGGCCGGCTCCGCCGCCGCGCTCGACCGTGCCCGTGCGGAAGGTCGGGGCGGCCGGCTCGAGCACGGTGACGGCCAGCGTGGCGCCGTTCGGCGCGCGGAGGACGAAGCGGCCGGCGGCGGTCTGGATCTCGTTGAACTCGGGGGTGTTGAGGCGCCAGACACGGCCGTTCAGGCTGTGGTCGACGTTGGCGAAAAGGGCGTCGGCGCCGGCGGCGCCCGAGTAGTCGGCCAGGAAGCGGCGGACATGGCCCTCGACGCCCATGGAGGAGCCCCGCGTCACGCACCGGCCGCCCCCCGGCCCGCCCGGCTCGAAGTCGCACGAGACGAGTTCGCCCAGGCCGCCCGTGCCGCGGCGCGGCGGGGGGCCGGCAAAGAGGTTCGTCTGGCCGGCGGTGTTGCCGGTGCGGCCGCCGCCCGTGACGAAGACCCCGCCCAGGCCGAGGATGCGCAGGGTGTTGGTGTCGGGCCCGCCGTGACAGCCGGCCGGCTGGCGGGCGTGGGCGTTGACGACGGCCACGATGTCGTTCTCGTCCCGGTATCGGTTGCGGAAGAGGACGAGGCCGTGAGAGGCATCGACATAGTTCAGGCCGGGGACGTCGGCGGGGTTGCGCGCTTCGACGTCGGCGGGATAGAACAGGAGGCTGTACAGGCCGCCGCCCCACGAGTCGGCGTCCCACGTGCCGGGGCCCGGGCGGCCGTGGAGGCGGTCGTACATCCACTTCAGGGCCGGCCGCTGCGCCTCCGGGGCGTACCAGAAGGCCAGCCCGGCGGTGCCGTGGCCGGCGTAGCGCGGGTGGTCGTCGGCGAGGTCGGCCCGCAGGCCGAGGGCGTCGGAGTTCGGGATCGGCACCGTCCCGACGTAGAGCGTCCAGAACGTCTCGCGGAACTTCGGCTGGTCGTCGCGGAGGTCGCCGACGCCGGCCCGCGCGGCCGCGACGCCGAACGGGCCCGTGAAGGTCGCCGGGTAGACCGTGTAGCCGATGCCTTCCGGGTTCCAGCCGCGCTGGCCGAGGTTGGCGCCGATGTGGCGGTCGAGGCCGGTGTAGGCGTCGCGGACGAGGGCCTCGCGGCCGGGCTCGTCACACGCCAGCGCCGCCAGGCCCGCCGCCCCGTACCGGACGCCCTGCCAGTTGTTGGCGATGTGGTTGTTCGCGCCGCGGCCCATGGACGTCATGAGGCCCCGGGCGGCCTTCAGGAGTTCGCGGCTGATGAGCGCCCGCGTCTCGGGGCTCCAGGCGTCGTGGCAGACGTCGTACGCCAAGGCGGCCGAGAGGGCGCCGGCGGCCCGCGTCAGGCCCTTGCTGCCGGGGTCCTGCCAGAACGCCGTGTCCGCGACCAGCTTTCGGGCAGCCGCCTCGGCCTTCCTGGCGTAGGCGGCCTCGCCGGTGAGGGCATAGGCGGAGGCCCAGTGGCGGATCCGCATGTCGTAGAGGACGCTGGCGTCGGCTTCGCGGTCGAACGTCGCGTGGTCCGCCAAGTGCCGCATCCGGGCCAGCATCGAGGCGTACGGCTCGCGCGCCGCGCGTTGGCGGAGCGCGGCCCGGCCCTCGGCGTCGAAGAAGAGGCGCGGGTGCCCCTCCGGCAGGGCCGCCCCGGCGGCGCCGGCCACGAGCCCCAACGCCCAGCATATGCACAGCAGCGTCCGCGTCCGCATCACGGGAGGCTTCCAAGCAAAGGCAAAAGGAGGTCCGCCAGCACGGCACCCTATTGTGGGGCGGCGGGCGCCATTCGTCAACGGTCTGAGGCGCGGCTTTCTATCGTACTTGCGTCGCGAGGGGTGTCGCCCTATCATGCACGGGTCCAACGTCCCTCGTCCCGAGCGAAAGGAGGCGCCGATGCGCCGCACGTCTCTGGTCGCACTTGCCTTGGCCGTCGCGGTGGTTGCCGGCACCGGCTGCATCAGCACGGCCGCCAAGCAGGGCCTGTACGCCGTGACCGGGGCCAGCAGCCGCTACTACGAGCTGCAGCGCCTCGACGGTGAGCGGGCGCTCACCGAGTACCAAGGCGTCGAGGTCCAGCCGTTCAGCACGGGTGAGCTGCACGGGGCCATCCCGAGCGGCCTCCCGGCGGCCGTCCAGGCCGCCATCGAGCGGAAGCTCCTGGCGGAGGTCGAGGGCCTCACCGTCGGCGGCACGCCCGCCTTGCGGATCAGCGGCCGCTTCATGGACTACGACCCTGGCGGATCAGCCCTGCGGGCCGCCGGCTTCGGCGTCGACCCGTTTGTGACGGCCCAAGTCATCGTAGCCGACGCGAGCACCGGCCAGCAGTTGGGCGTGGCCATGGTCACCGGGACCGTCAAGAGCGTTGCACGCACAGGCCAGCAGGAGTTGGCCGATGGGGTGGCCAAGGCGGTGGATGGGCTCGTCAAGCAGCACCGCAAGAAGTCCGGCGACTAGGCCGCGGGTGCGGCCGACCGGCCCCGACGCTCAGTCGCGCCGCGCCGAGGCGTCCACGAGGCTGGCCAGCGCCTGCACAAGCGGCTCGACGGCGCGGCGCCGGCCGGCGGCGTCGCCGCCCAGGCAGAGGGCGCCGAACGCGGTCTCCCGGTGCTGAACAGGGATGCACAGCAGCGCGGGGCCCGCGCGCCGGCCGTTGGTCTCGAGGATCAGCGTCTCGCCCGTCCGCGTGCTCCGCTCCGCCAGCGCGGTTTCCGAGGCGACCGGCGCGCCGTCCGGCCCGAGCGCCGTCACGCAATCCAGAGCCCCGGTCGTCGGGTCGCGCAAGAAAGCCGCGCCGATCTCGGCTTGGGCGGCTTCGAGGATGGCCCGCGTCCCCTGGGTGAAGAGGTCGCGCGGCTCGAGGGCGGCCAGGGAGGTCAGGACGCAGGCGGTCCGGAAGAGGCGGAGCGTCTGGATGTCCGGCTCCGTCGGCGCCGGCATCGCCAGCCCCGGGGCCACGCGCGCCCCGGCCAGGTACGCGTCCACCTCCGGCTCGGCCGCCACGGCCGCCCGGGCGTCGGCCCGGCCCTCGACCAGCGCCGGCAGTCGGACCAGGTCGTCCGGCACCACGAGGTAGTCTTCCGCCCCCGCCCGCAGGAGGTTCCGCGCCCGGGGCTCGTCCTCCGGCCGCGCCAGCAGATAGACCGGCGTATCCGGCTGGGCCCGTCCGAGGGCCGCCAGCAGCGCCTCGGCCCGCTGGCCGACCTCGGCCAGCGAAAGGACGACCGCTCGGGGCGGGGTCCGCGTGATCGACAGCACCGCCTCCATCGGCGAGATGTGGGCCTCGCAGGCCTCGCGCAGGTGGCCGCGGACCGTCGTCAGGGACGTCTCCCGGCCGACGAAGACGACGCGGTCCTCGGGCGGGGCAGCGGTGGGGCTCACGGCTCGTCCTCCTCCGCCAGCAGGATCCGCAGTTCCTCGTCGGTGAGTTCGATCTCGGGGATTTCGTCGTCGTCGAAGGCGAAGGCAAGGCCGTCACCGCCGCCGTCCCCGTCGTCGTCTCCGGCGGCAACCATCTCCGGTTCCAGGGGCGAGGCCATCGCGTCCTCGAGGTGCAGCCCCGCGGCGGGGATGGGCGGCTCCGCCACCCCGGAGGCCGACCGGTCCGCCGGCTCGGCTTCCTCGGGCGTCGGCGGCTCGGCTTCCTCGGGCGTCGGCGGCTCGGTATGGGGCGGCCGCGATGGCGCCGTCCGGCTCCGGCCCGCCCGCGCGGGCCGGGCCTCGGGTGGATGGCGCGGCGGCGGCAGCTGCAGGTCCGGCAAGGGCTCCGTTGTCTCGGCGTCCAGGGCCTCCAGGAGGGCCGAGATGCCGTCCAGCCCCTCCAGCACGAGGTCCGCCCCCAGGAATTCGGCCAGGCGGGCCTTGTACTCGAAGCCGGCCGAGTGATAGACGACGCGGCGGCTGTCGGGCCATTCCCGCTGGAGGATCGGCAGCAGGCGGAACTCGTCCCGCGAGAAGCCGTCCAGCCCCAGAATGACGTACCGGTAGGGTCCGGGTGCCCGTTCGGCGGCGATGAGGACGTCGTACGGGCGGGTGACGGAGGTGACGCGCACCCCCGCCGCCCCGAGGCTCTGGGCGAGCACGTCGGCAAAGGCCGAGCCGGGATGTCTGAGGAGCAGCGCCGTCAGGCCCCCTCTCGCCGGGGCTCGCGGCCGCCCGGAAGGCGATCTCATGGACGTACTATGCCCCATGAAAGGCGTTTCGTCAAGCGGCGGGTCCGCCCCGACCTTACAAAGGGCTTGACATAGGGCGCCGGCGGGGCCTATAAGGTCGGTCTGGAAGGGCCTTGGAGGGGGCTTCCGTCGCCCGGCCGCAACCGGGCGGCAGCCTCCGTTTCTCAGCCGACATCCCTGAACGGAAGGAGAGGACCGTATGGCAGTCAACGTTGGGATCAATGGGTTCGGCCGCATCGGCCGCCTCGTGTTCCGCGTCCTCATGGACCGTGGCGACGCGTTCAACGTCGTGGGCATCAACGACTTGGCCGACGCCGAGATGCTGGCCTACCTGCTGAAGTACGACAGCACGTACGGCCGTTATCCGGGCGACGTCAAGGCCGGGGACGGCACGCTGATCGTCGACGGCAACGAGATTCCCGTCACGGCCGAGAAGGACCCGGCGTCGCTGCCATGGGGCGACCGCGGCGCGGCCGTGGTCTTCGAGTGCACGGGCGTCTTCCGCAACCGCGAGGCCTGCGAGAAGCACCTGAAGGCCGGCGCGAAGAAGGTTATCCTGAGCGCGCCGCCGAAGGGCGAGATCGACGCCGTCGTCGTTCTCGGCGTCAACGACGACGTCCTGAAGCCCGAGCACAAGATCGTCTCGAACGCCTCCTGCACCACCAACTGCCTGGCGCCGGTCGCCAAGGTGCTGCACGACAGCTTCGGCGTCGTCCAGGGCCTGATGACCACCGTCCACGCCTACACGAACGACCAGCGGATCCTGGACATGATCCACTCCGACCCGCACCGGGCCCGGGCCGCGGCCGTCAACATCATCCCGACGACCACCGGGGCCGCCATCGCGGTCGGCAAGGTCATTCCGGAACTGAACGGGAAGCTGAACGGCTTCGCGCTGCGGGTGCCGGTTGTGACGGGGTCGATCGTGGACCTGACGGCGGAGCTCGCCAAGAGCGTGTCGGCCGATGACGTCAACGCCGCCATGAAGCAGGCCGCCGAGGGTCCGATGAAGGGCATCCTGGGGTACACGGACGACCCGATCGTCTCGTCGGACGTCATCGAGACGACGGTGTCGAGCCTGTTCGACTCGAACCAGACCATGGTCATGGGCGACAAGATGATCAAGGTTACGAGCTGGTACGACAACGAGTGGGGCTTCTCGAACCGGATGATCGACCTCGCGGAGAAGATTGCCGCGCTGTAAGCGTGCAGCCACCGATCGCGGGGGCGGGCCGGCGGCCCGCCCCCGAACTTCAGAGCCCGTGCCCGGAAGGAGGCCCGCCATGGCCAAGCAGCGCGTCGATCAGCTTCCGATGCAAGGCCGGCGCGTCCTGATGCGCGTCGACTTCAACGTTCCCCTCGACGACGACGCCAACGTTACGGACGATCGCCGCATCCGCATGGCCCTGCCGACGATCAAGTGCGCCCTGCGGGCCGGTGCGCGCCTCATCCTGATGAGCCACCTCGGCCGCCCCAAGGGCGAACGGAAGCCGGGCCTGAGCCTGAAGCCGGCGGCCGTGCGGCTGGGCGAGTTGCTGGACCGGGACGTCGCCTTCGCCCCGGACTGCATCGGCGAGGCGGCGGCGGCGAAGGTCGAGGCCCTCGGCGACGGCGAGGTCCTGGTGCTGGAGAACCTCCGCTTCCAGGCGGGCGAAGAGAAGAACGACGACGCCTTTGCCCAGGCCCTGGCCGCCCACGCCGACCTCTACGTCAACGACGCCTTCGGCACGGCCCACCGCAAGCACGCCTCGACCTACGGCGTCCCGTCGCGGATGTCCGAGGGCACGCGGGCCATCGGCTTCCTGATGGAGAAGGAACTGAAGTTCCTCGGAGAGGCCCTCGAGGACCCCGACCGGCCGTTCGTGGCCGTTCTCGGCGGGGCCAAGGTCAGCGACAAGATCGGCGTCATCGAGAACCTGCTTACCAAGTGCGACCGCATCGTCATCGGCGGGGCCATGGCCTACGTCTTCATGGCGGCGCGCGGCCAGAGCACGGGCTCGAGCAAGGTCGAGCGCGAGAAGGAGAACAAGGACGGCTCGACCACCGACATGGTCGCCAAGGCCAAGGGGCTGCTCGAGAAGATCGACGCCTCGGACGTCGAGGTCCTGTTCCCGGAGGACCACCTGGTGGCCGACGAGTTCTCGGCGGACGCCGAGACCGAGGTCCAGGGGCCGGAGATCGACGAGGGCTGGATGGGGGTCGACATCGGCCCGACCACGCTCCAGGTCTACCGCGAGGCGGTGGCGGACGCCCGGACGGTCGTCTGGAACGGCCCGATGGGCGTCTTCGAGATGCCGCCTTTTGCCGAGGGCACCCAGGCCCTGTGCCAGGCGCTCGCGAAAGTGTCCGAGCAGGGCACCGTGGTGGTGGGCGGGGGCGACACGGCGGCGGCTGTGGAGAAGTTCGGCCTGGCCGACGAGATGACGCACATTTCGACGGGCGGCGGGGCGAGCCTGGAGTTCCTCGAGGGCAAGCCCTTCGCCACCCTCGAAGTCATCGACGACGCCTGAGCCGCCGGAGGGAGGCCGAAGCGACGTGACGACGCGGCTCCTACGTGAGTTGGCGCGGCCAGCAATCGCGCCGTCGCTGCTGGCGTCGGACTTCGCGCGGCTGGCCGACGAGATTGCCGCCGTCGAGGCCGCCGGCGCCGACCTGCTCCACGTCGACGTGATGGACGGCCACTTCGTGCCGAACATCACGATCGGCCCGGTGGTCGTGGAGAAGGTCCGGGCCGTGACCGACCTGGCGCTGGACGTCCACCTGATGATCTCCGAGCCGCAGCGGTACCTGCAGGCCTTTGCCGAGGCCGGGGCTGACGCCATCACTTTTCATGCCGAGGTGGCCGCCGACCCCGCCGCCATGGCTGCCCGCATCCACGAACTGGGGTGCCAGGCGGGCGTGACGGTGAACCCGGACGTGGACGCCCAGGTGCTGCGGCCGGCGATCCCGCACGTCGAGATGGTCCTCGTGATGAGCGTCCACGCGGGCTTTGGGGGGCAGCCATTCATCCCGGGGGTCCTGCCGAAGATGCGGACGATCCGGTCGTGGCTGCGGCCGGAGCAGCGGCTGGAGGTCGACGGGGGGATCAACCCGGAGACGGTCGGGCCGGCCGCCGAGGCGGGGGCCGACGTCATCGTGGCCGGGACGGCGGTCTTCCGCGCGCAAGGCGATGACTACGCCGCGGCGATCGCGGCCCTGCGCGGGCCCGCGGCCGAAGCCGCCGGCCGCGCCTGATCCGCTCACCTGCCGCCGCACGGGGGTGCATGCACCATGGCCCGAAACGGTCGGACGAAGAAGAAGGACATCCCCGAAGGGCTGTGGCTGCGGTGCCCCGGGTGCGAGGAGATGGTCTTCCACAAGACGGTGCAGGAGAACCTGCACGTCTGCCCGAAGTGCGACTACCACTTCCGGGTCGGCGCGGCCCAGCGGATCGCGATGCTCACCGACGAGGACAGCTTCGAGGAGTACTTCGGGAACCTGATGTCGCCGGACCCGCTGAACTTCGTCGACCGCAAGCGGTACAGCCAGCGCCTGACCGAGTACCAGCGGCAGACGAACCTTTACGACGCCGCCATCGTCGGCCGCGCCTACATCCGCGGACGCCCCGTCGTCCTCGGGGCGCTCGACCCGGAGTTCATCATGGGCTCGATGGGCTCGGTCGTGGGCGAGAAGATCTCGGGAGCGGCCGAGAAGGCCGTCGACCTGGGCGTGCCGCTCGTGGTGGTCAGCGCCTCGGGGGGGGCCCGCATGCAGGAAGGCGTCCTCAGCGTCCTTCAGATGGCGAAGACGAGCGCGGCCCTGGCGCGCCTGGACGACGCGGGGGGCCTCTTCATCAGCGTCCTGACGAATCCCACCTACGCCGGCGTCTCGGCCAGCTTCGCCTCCCTCGGCGACGTCATCCTGTCCGAGCCGGGCGCCATGGTCGGCTTCACCGGCCCGCGGGTCATCTACCAGACGATCAAGCAGGAATTGCCCGAGGGGTTCCAGACGGCCGAGTTCATGCTGGAGCACGGTTTCGTCGACCGCATCGTCCATCGCCGCAACCTGCGGACCGAGATCGCCTCCCTGATCGATTACTGCGGCCTGTAAGCGGCCCCGGGCCCCGGTTGCCGTGAGGCGGGGCGGCGCCGCCTCCCTCCCGCAAGATTTCGTTGACACGCCCCCCGGGCTCGGTATGCTAGGGGGTAGCTCATGTCTGTCGTGCCGATGCCGAAGCGGGCCGCGGCCGCTTCACTCGGGCGGGCCCCTCATCTCTCTTGCGGCATCACGCGGCTGGAGCAGGTCGAAAAGGAGGTGGACCGTGCTCGAGAAGCTGCTGCGCCGTTTCCGCACCCCTGCCGATCATCCACCGGGCTACACCGTCCTCGGAACCATCCGCGAGGGCAGCATGTCCGTCATCTCCCGGGCCCGGCACGAAGAGACCGGTCGCGTGGTCGCCCTCAAGATCCACAAGCCCGAGGCGCGCCAGCACGTCGACCACCTGGAGACGCACTACCGCGACTTCACGGAAGGGCAGGTCACCTCGGCCTTCGACCACCCGAACGTCGTCCGGTGCCTGGACCACGGCGACTTGGGGGGCGGCAGGCCGTACCTCGTTCTGGAACTCCTGGACGGGATGACCCTGCACGGCCTCCGCGGCGGCGAGAGCGAGCGGTTCCGTGGCAAGCGGCAGCATCTGGCGCGGCAGGCGGCCGCGGGCTTGGCCCACATCCACAGCCGCGGCTTCATCCACCACGACTTCTGCTGCAAGAACCTTTTCGTGACGACCGACGACGCGGTCAAGGTCATCGACTTCGGCCTGGCCGTCCCCATGGTGGACCACCCCATCGTCCGCAGCCGCATGGGCACCTGCGAGATTCTCGCCCCGGAACTGCTGCGGCACGAACCGTCGGACCACCGGATCGACGTCTTCGGCTGGGGTGTCGTGGCGTACGAACTCCTGACCGGGCACTGGCCCTTCGAGAGCCCCGAGCACCACCAGACGCTCAACAAGATCCTGAACATCAAGCCCGTGCCCCTGCGGCAACGGAACCCGGACGTCTCCGACGAGGTCTCCAAGCTCGTGATGCGGTGCCTGGCGAAGAACCCGTCGAAGCGGCTGACGAGCATGAAGACGGCCGCCGGGGTGCTTCAGCGGCACTCCGACGACGGCGTGTAAGGCGGCGGGGCGGCCGGTCCAAGGCTGAGGGGCGGTGTGCGCCGCGCGTTTGCTCGGACCGGACGAGTATCCTCTTCCGGTTTTCTCGCTTATCGGACGTTCTCCTACCCGAGGGCCCCGTGTTCACGGAAAGGGCGCCTACAGGCTACCAGATGCCCTTTGGTGGCGGTGCATTGCGCCAGGACACCTGGGGCGCAATAAGGCAAACGGTTTCCGCTTGACTGGGGCTAACTTAGCGTTTATCCTATAGTTACGGGGAAGCAGGGGAAGGATCCGCCCATGGCCGCCTTCCGGCAAAAAGAGCTGGCAGACCTTGCCAAGCAGCTCAGCTACGCCCCTGCCAAGGTCCGGCTCGAGCAGACGAATCGGGCCGAGCGCTTGGTCTGTTTGATCGATCCCGAGAGGGATTACCCGTACGAGTTCGTCTGTTACCAAATCACGGGCTACCGGCCGCACGGCGATATCGGGTCGACCCTCCCCGGCAAGACGCTGAAGGCCGACCTCGTCCGTCTCGTCGAGAAGGTCTCGGCCAGCCTGAAGCTGCCGGTGGACCAGGTGGGCGAGCCGGTGCTGACGATCGGGGACGCGGCCGAGCGGTTCAGCGTCTGCGAGAAGACGATCCAGCGGTGGCGGAAGCGGGGCCTCGTGTCGCGGAGGTTCGTCTGGCCCGACGGCCGGACCCGCGTCGGGTTCCTGCAATCGAGCCTGGACCGGTTCGCGGCCCGGCACCCGGAAGAGGTCAAGGCCGGGGGCGACTTCAGCCGCCTGTCCCCGGACGAGCGCCGCGAGATCATCCGTCGCGCCCGGCGCCTGAGCCTGTTCTGCCACTGCTGCCTGTTCGAGGTCTCGAAGCGGATCGCCCGGAAGCTGGGGCGGGCCGTCGAGACGGTGCGCCAGGTCATCAAGGAATACGACCAGACGCACCCGGGCGGGGAGATCTTCCCGGGCGCCTCGGAGCCGCTCCAGGACTTCGACCGCCGCCGCATCTACACCGAGTATACGCGCGGTGTGAGCGTCCACTCGCTGGCGAAGCGCTATTGCCGTACCCGCAGCAGCATCTACCGGATCATCACCGAGGAGCGGGCCCGGGAGCTTCTGGGCGAAGAAATCGAGTACATGGACAGCCCGGAGTTCCACGAGGCCGGGGCCGACGCCAAGATCCTGGGCGACAGCCTGACGGGCCTGGCGGGCGAAGAGCCGGACGCGAAGAAGCAGCCGAGCCCGCCGAAGGGTCTTCCGGTCTACCTGAAGAGCCTCTACAAGACGCCGCTCTTGTCGCGCGACCAGGAACGCGACCTGTTCCGGCGGTACAACTACCTGAAGTTCAAGGCCGCCACGCTCCAGGAGAAGCTCCGGAAGCAGCGGTCGCCGAAGGTGGCCAGGATCGAGGAGATCGAGCGTTTCATGGACGCGGCCTCCCGCGTCAAGAACCGCATCGTCCAAGCGAACCTGCGGCTGGTGGTGAACATCGCGAAGCGGCACGTCGGGTCGCAGACGGACTTCTTCGAGTTGATCAGCGACGGGAACATGAGCCTGATCCGGGCGGCCGAGAAGTTCGACTACACGCGCGGCTTCAAGTTCTCGACGTACGCGTCGTGGGCCATCATGAAGAACTTCGCGCGGACGGTCCCGAAGGCCGGCCGCCGCCGCGAACGCTACCAGACCGGCCGCGACGAACTGCTCGAGATGAGCCGCGATCTGCGGTTCGAGGGCGAAGAGCCGTACCGCGAGCCGGACGTGACGGTGAAGCAGTCGATCGGGCGGGTGCTGGACCAGCTCGGGCCGCGGGAGCGCGAGATCGTGACGCGCCGGTTCGGCCTCGGCGACGAGACCAAGCAGCAGACCCTGGAGCAGGTGGGCCGGCACTTCGGCGTGACGAAGGAACGCATCCGCCAGATCGAGAGCCGCGCCCTCGGCAAGCTCCGCAAGATGCTCGACGAAAAGGAAGTGGCCGAGGTCCTCGACTAGCCGGCGGCCCGCCTACGGCCCGGACGCCGCCTTGACCCGCCCCCAGATCGCCCCGCCCATGAGGGCCAGCAGGTAGCCGAGCCCGGCGATGAGGATGATGGTCGCGCCGGGCGGGAGTTCGGGTCCGTAGCTCACGCCCAGGCCGGCCAGGGCGTAGAGGGCGCTCAGGGCGGTGGCCAAGGCCATCATCTGCCACAGGCGGCCCGTAAACCGGCCGGCCGTCGCCACGGGTAACGTCAGGAGGGCGATGACCATGACGATGCCGACGACCGTGACGAGCAGGACCACCGTCAAGGCCGTCAGGGCCATCAGCAGCAGGTAGTAGGCGTCGACCGCCAGGCCCCGCGTCCGGGCGAACTCCTCGTCGAAGCAGACCGCCAGCAGCGGCCGGTAGAAGGCGAGGCTGGCGCCTACGACGACCACGTCCAGAGCCACCAGAAGCCAGAGGTCGCCGCGGCCGACCATGGAGATGTTGCCGAAGAGATAGGTCATAAGGTCGCCCTGGTAGCCGGGGGTCCGCCAGAGGAAGAGGATGCCGGCGGCCATGCCGACGGCCCAGAGGGCGCTGATGGTGGTGTCTTCGCGTTCCTTCCAGCGGAGCGAAACAAAGCCGATGACCAGGGCCGCCGCCAGCGCCGCCGCCAACGCCCCGGCCAGGGGGCTGAGCCACGTCCAGCCGTGGACCTCGCGCAGGTACACGGCGGCGCCGATGCCCCCGAGGACGCAGTGGGCGATGCCGCCGGCCAGGTACGTGATCCGCCGCGTCACGATGTAGCTGCCGACGACGCCGGTGGCGACCGAGGCGAGGAGCGCCGTGAGGACGGCCCGCTGGACGAGGGGCTCGGAGGCGAGGGCGTCGAGGAACTCAGCCATCGGCCGGGGGCTCCTCCTTGGGCGGCCGGTCCGCCAGGGCACACGCGTGGTCGTGCCGCACCAGGCGCACGTCCGTCCCGTAGAGCTCCTGCATCAGGTCGCCGGTGAGGTCACTGGTGGGGTGGACGGCAACGGTGCGGCGGACGCAGACGACCTTGCCGACGACCTCGGAGACGAAGCCGATGTCGTGCGAGACCAGGAGCACGGTCAGGCGGTCCGTAAGGCCCTGGAGCAGTTCGTAGAACTCGCGTTCGATGGCGACGTCGAGGCTGGCGGTGGGCTCGTCGAGGATCAGCAGGTCGGGCTCGGCCGCCAGGGCCCGGGCGATGAGCGCCCGCTGGCGCTGCCCTCCCGAGAGGGCCGAGAAGGGGCGGCGGCGCTGGTCCGCGAGGCCCACCTTTTCGAGAGCGGCTTCGGCGGCCTCGCGGTCGCCCTTGTGGCCGTCGGTGCGGCCGAGGCGGCCCATGAGGACGACGTCCATCACGTTGACGGGGAACTTCGGGTCCAGGTCGGCCCGCTGGGCGACATAGCCCATCCGGTGGCGGGCCTGGGGCGGGGCCGCGCCGAAGACCTCGACGCGGCCGCGCCGCGGCCGAAGCAGACCGAGAATGAGCTTGACGAGGGTCGTCTTGCCGCCGCCGTTCGGGCCGACGAAGCAGACGAATTCGCGGGGCTGAACCGCCAGGTCGACGGCCTCCAGGACGAGCGGCTCGTCGTAGGCGAACTCGACGCCCGCCATCCGCACCGCGGGGGCCTCGTCATGGTCGCGCGCGGGGGGGACCTGGGCCGTGGGGGCCGCGTCCGTCACGGGCCGCCTCCCTCCTCGGCGCCGCCGGCGAGCCCCTCGCGGACGGCCTCCGCCATCCGCCGCAGGTTCGCGAGGTAGTCCCGGGCGAGCGGGTCCATGGGGACGACGGCCCCGCCGATGGCCTCGGCGATGGTCCGGGCGGCGTCGGACTCGAACTGGGGCTGGACGAAGATGACGCGGACGCCGTCGGCCTTGGCCCGCTGGATCAGGCGGCCCAGGCTCCGCAGGTCCGGACTCTTCCCGCCGCGCTCCACCGCCACCTGCTCCAGGCCGTACGTCCGGGCGAAATGGCCGTACGCCGGATGGAAGACGTAGAGCGTGCGGCCGGCGAGCGGGGCGAGCGTCTCCTGGAGGTCCTGGTGCAGGGCGTCCAGATCCGCAAGCACCTGCTCCAGGTTCGCTTGATAGGCCTCGGCGTGGGCCGGGTCGAGGTCGGCCAGGGCCTCCGCGATGGTCCGGGCCTGCCGCTTCGCCAGGACCGGCGACATCCACGTGTGCGGGTCTCCGCCGCCATGGTCGTGGTCATGGCCGTGGTCATGGTCGTCGGCGTGGTCGTTGCCGTGGGCGACCGGGGCCGCCTCGTCCGCCTCGGATGCGGCCAGATCGATTCCCTCGTTGCAGTCGACGACCCGCAGGTCGGGGAACTGGTCGCGGATGCGGGGCATCCGCGCGGTCTCGAAAGGTACGCCGATGCGGAAGAAGACGTCGGCGCGGCCGAGGCGCGCCAGTTGCTTCAGCGTGGGATCGTAGGTCGCGGGGCTCTCGCCGGGGCCGACCAGGACCTCGACGGCGACGTGCTGGCCGCCGATCCGCTCGACGAACCAGGCTTGGGGCAGGATGCTGACGAAGGCCGTCACGGCCGCGTCGCCGGACTCCACCTCGACGGTTGGGCCCGGGGCACAGGCGGCCACCCACGGCACGGCCACGAGAAGCATTGCGAGCCGGATGCGGCGCATCGCCTCCCCCTTCGTCATTTGCACGCGCGGCGCGGTGCGGCGGCGTGTCAGGCCTCGCCGGCGCCGCCCTCGTGGAACAGGTGGCCCATCTTGTCGCGTTTGGTGTCGAGGTAGCGGCGGTTGGCCTCGTTGGCCGGGCACACCAGCGGCACGCGCTCGACGATCCGCACGTCGTACCCGGTCAGGGCGACCACCTTGCGCGGGTTGTTCGTCATCAGCCGCACCTCGCGGATGCCCAGGTCCACGAGGATCTGGGCGCCGATGCCGTACTCCCGAAGGTCGGGCTTGAAGCCGAGGGCCTCGTTGGCCTCGACGGTGTCCATGCCGTGTTCCTGCTGCAGGTGGTAGGCACGGATCTTGTTCGTCAGCCCGATGCCGCGCCCTTCCTGGCGCATGTAGACGATGGCGCCGCGGCCGGCTTGGGCGATGGCGGCCATGGCGGCGTCGAGTTGCTCGCCGCAGTCGCACGAGCGGCTGCCGAAGACGTCGCCCGTCAGGCACTCCGAGTGGATGCGTGCCAGCACGGGCTCGGTCTGGACGGACATGCGGCCGCCGGCGTCGGGCACGCCGATGCCCCCGAGGGTCAGGGCGACGTGCGGGTACGGGTCCACGAGGCTCTCGTAGACGTGGATGTCGAAGGTCGCGTGGCGCGTCGGGAGCGTGGCGCGGGCGGCGCGGCATACGAGTTGCTCGCGCCGGTGGCGGTACTCGATGACCTGGGCGACGCTGCACATCAGCAGGCCGTGCTTCCGGCAGAAGTCGATCAGGTCGGGCAGCCGGGCCATGGCCCCGTCGTCGCGCATGATTTCGCAGATGACGGCGGCCGGTTTCAGGCCCGCCAGGCGCGCCAGGTCCACGCTGCCCTCCGTCTGGCCGGCCCGCACCAGCACGCCGCCGTCCCGCGCCCGGATCGGGAAGACGTGCCCGGGCCGGACGAGGTCTTCGGGGCCGGCGTCGTCGGCCACGGCCGCGCGGATGGTGCGCGCCCGGTCGGCGGCACTGATGCCGGTGGTGATGCCGGTGGCGGCATCGACGCTGACGGTGAAGGCGGTGCCGAAGGCGGCGGTGTTCTCGGCGGTCTGCTGGGGGAGACCGAGACGGTCGATCAGGTCCCCGGCCATGGGCAGACAGATGAGGCCGCGCCCCTCGACGGCCATGAAGTTGATGCCCTCGGGGGTGGCCCGTTGGGCGGCGCAGACGAGGTCGCCCTCGTTCTCGCGCTGCTCGTCGTCGACGAGGACGATGAGGCGTCCGGCCTTCAGGGCCTCGAGCACCTCCGGGACGGGCGCGAAAGGGGTATCCATAGTGAAACAATCGTACCGCCGCCCCGGGCGCGAATCAAGGCCGGGACCGGGCCGGCGGAGTGAGTCCGGCCTTGCCCCGGGCGGCGCGGGCGGGCCATAATGGGGTCGGATACCCGGGGCGCCGCCGTGGCGCCTTCCGCCGACCCGTCGCCCCCGGGGGACGCCGCCGACCCCCGCCACCTGAGGAGCATCCCATGCCCGTCCTTCGCAATCCACTGCTGGTCCTGTCGGCCTTCTGTATCGCGGTCGTCGGCGTTGCCGGCGCCGCCCGCGCCGCCGCGCCCGAGGCCGTGGCCGCCTACGTGCCGACGGCCCGCCAGGCCTCCAGTCCCGTGCTCGTCCGGCGCCAGGCCCCCGGCACCGTCCGCGTCGGCCAGCCGTTCGAGTACACGATCACCGTGCAGAACGTGTCGCCGGCCCCGCTTGCGGGGGTGCAGCTGGTGGAGACACCGGCGGGCAACCTGACGGTGCGGGGCACGTCGCCGGCGGCGTCCGGGCGCGGGCCACTGACGTGGGACCTCGGGACGCTGGCGGCCGGGGCGTCGAAGACGGTCACCGTGACGGCCGTCGCCGGCGCGACCGGGACGCACCGCGCGTGCGCCCGGGTCTCCTGGACGAACCCGGACGTGTGCATGGAAGTCGAGGCGGTCCAGCCGGTGCTGGAGATCGCGAAGGCGGCCCCGGCGGAGGCGCTGACGTGCCAGATCCTGCCGGTCCGGTTCCGCGTCCGCAACAGCGGCACGGGCGTGGCACGGAACGTCACCGTGACCGACCCCTTGCCGCGAGGGCTGACCACCGGGGACGGCCAGTCGCGGGTCACGTTCAGCGCCGGTGACCTCGCGCCGGGCCAGAGCCGCGAATTCGAGGTCCGGCTTCGCGCGAGCGGGCCGGGCACCTACCGGAACACCGCCACGGTCACGGCCGACGGCGGGCTGGAGGCGACCTCGAACACGACGACCACCGTGGTGCACGAGCCGAAGCTCAAAGTCACCAAGACCGGCCCTGAGATGCGGTATGTCGGCCGGCCCATCACCTTCGAGATCACCGTTGCCAACACCGGCAAGGTGGACGTGACGAACGCGGTCCTGACCGACCCGGTGCCGGCCGGGGCGACGTTCAGGGAGGCGACGGGCGGCGGGCAGCTGCGCGGCGGGGAGGTGGTCTGGAGCCTGGGCACCCTGGCCGCCGGGGCGTCGAAGACCGTGAGCCTGACCGTCGTGGCCCGGCAGAGAGGCACGCTCGACAATGTCGCCACGGCCCGGGCCACGTGCGTCCAGGCCGAGGGCCGCCATACCACCCGCGTCGAGGGCATCCCCGCCATCCTGCTGGAGGTGGTGGACGTGGCCGACCCGATCGAGGTCGGTGCGAACGAGACGTACCGCATCACGGTGACCAACCAGGGCTCTGCGCCGGACACGGGCATCGCCATCACGTGCGAGTTGCCGCCCGAGCAGAGCTTCGTTTCGGCCGACGGGCCGACCGAGGCGAGCGTCAGCGGCCGGCGGGTCCGGTTCGCCCCGTTCGGGCCGCTGGCTCCGAAGGCCGAGGCCGTTTTCACGGTCGTCGTGAAGGGGACGGGGACGGGTGACGTCCGCTTCCGTACGACGATGAAGACGGACCAGACGGTGACGGTCGTCGAGGAGACCGAATCGACGCACATCTACGAATAGGCGGAGGGCCGGTGTCGACCCGGATAACACGGCTTGAACTCCGGCCGGGGCGCGCCTAGACTGTCTGAACCGCCGTTTCGCACGCACCGTGGAGATCGAAAGGAACCGACGATGCTGAGTCCGAAGATGGAAAAGGTCCTCAACGACCAGATCAACGCCGAGCTGTACTCGGGCTACATGTACCAGTCGATGGCGGCGTGGCTGGGGGCCGAGAACTTCCCCGGCATGGCCCGCTGGATGGACCTCCAGGCCGAGGAGGAACGCGAGCACGCCATGAAGCTGTACGCCCACGTGCTGGACCGCGGGGGACGCGTGACGCTGGCGGCCATCGACGCGCCGCCGACGGACTTCGAGTCCCCGCTGGCCATTTTCCAGGCGGCCTACGAGCACGAGCAGAAGGTGACGGGAATGATCGACGCCCTCGTCGACACGGCCCGGGCCGAGAACGACAAGGCCGCCGAGTTCATGCTCCAGTGGTTCGTCACGGAGCAGGTCGAGGAAGAGGCCAACGCCAGCGAGATCGTCGAGAAGCTGGCCAAGGTCCAGAAGTCGCCGAACGGTCTGTTCATGATGGACGCCCATCTCGGTCGCCGCGGCAGCTGACCGGACGCGCTACGGGGCTCCGTTGCCGATGGCGGGGCCCCTTCCTTTATCCGCCGCACACCCCGTTCCGCCGCATCTGACATGAAAGCCTGCCCATGTCCGAGACCGTTCTGATGCCCGACGGGACGCCGTTCCCGTTCTGGGACGACCGCACCGCGTATGCCCGCGTCTATCACGTGGCCCAGGGCCACCCCGACGCCTCCGACGACGGGCCCGGCAGCGAAGACCGGCCCTTTGCCACGATTGGCCGCGCCGCCGCAATCCTGGAACCCGGCGAGAAGGCCGTCATCCACGAGGGGGTCTACCGCGAGTGCGTCCGGCCCGTGCGGGGCGGCGAGGGGCCCGACCGGATGATCGCCTACGAGGCCGCGCCCGGCGAGCACGTCGAGGTCCGCGGGTCGCGCCTCTGGCAGCCGGAGGCCGAACCCAGCCGCGGGTGGCGGCTTACCGGCCGGGCGGGGGGGCAGTACGAGCCTAACCCTGAGGGGCATCCCGTTTGGATGGCCGCCATGCCCGCCGACTGGTTCCCGGGGTATAACCCTTTCCTCGTCAACAACTTCTCGACCGAGTTCACGAGCTTCACCTCGGACTGGTCGAAGGAGGAGACGCACCGGTTCCTGCTGAAGCGCGGCCAGGTGATTGCCGACGGCGTGCCGCTGAGGCAGGTGCGGCTGCCGCGCGAACTGCTGGACACCGACGGCGCCTGGTGGCCCGACCCGTCGGGCCTCGTGCTGCATGTCCGCCTGCCGGGCGACGCCGACCCGGCCGGGGTCACGCTCGAAGTGACCGTCCAGGAGCAGCTCTTCGTCCCGCGCGCCATGTACCTTGGCTATGTCCGCGTTTCCGGGTTGCACTTCCTGCACGCGGCCGACGGGCTGCCCGTGCCGCAGCGCGCGGCCGTGTCGGCGTGGCGCGGTCACCACTGGATCGTCGAGGACTGCACCATCCGGCACGTCAACGCGACCGGCCTGGACCTGGGCGAAGAGAGCTGGCATGCCGACCGCCGCCCCGCGGGGACGGGGGAGGGCGGCCACATCGTCCGTCGGTGCACCCTCTCGGCCATCGGCGTGTGCGGTATGGCGGCCGTGCGGAACAACACGGCCACCCTCGTCGAGGACTGCCTGGTGGAGCGGGTCGGGGGCCTGGCGCTGGAGCGGCTCTGGGAGACCGGGGGCCTGAAGTTCCACCACGCGGACCACTGCCTCATCCGGCGCAATGTCTTCCGCCACCTGCGCGACGCCCCGGGCGTCTGGCTGGACTACCTGAACCACGAGTCGCGCGTGACGGGGAACGTCTTCGCCGACATCGAGGGCATCCTGGGCGGGTGCTACATCGAGGTCAGCCAGGCGCCGAACGCCGTCGACGGGAACCTGTTCTGGGACATCCGGGGGACGGGGATTCCGGCCGACCGGGACTACGCCGGCCCGGGGGCGAACGTCGATTCCGGCGAGAAGTGCCTCGTGGCCCGCAACCTGTTCGGCCGGGTGCGCGACCACTACGCCGTCGCGTGCCACCTGACGCAGAAGGACCGCCGTGTCGCCGGCCGCTACGGCCTTTGCCGCCAGCACCGCATCCTCGGCAACGTCTTCGCCGAGACGCCCCGCCGGATCCTGCTCTCGCGCGTTGCGGATAACGCGAGCGACGGCAACCTGTTCGACGCCCGCGACGCGTGGATGAGTCACCTGGTCGAGTTCCCCGAGCCGCGGGCCATGCTGACGCTGGAGGCGTGGCAGGAGTACATGGGTCTGGATGCCGCCAGCCGCGAGGCGACGCTCTCGATGGACTTCGACCCGGAGACGTTGCGCCTGACGGTCGAGGTCGAGGGCGAGATGCCGGTGGCGCCGGCGCTGGAGGCGCTGGGCGTCGCGGCGGGGCCGCCCGGCCCGGAGGCCCTGGGCCTCAAGGCGGGGCGAACCGAATACGTGTGGCAGGCGGGGCCGCCGGCGGGGGCATAGGCGGCTCTACCGGTCCTCGCGGCCCCAGTCGTACGGGATGTCGGGCGAGTGGGCCGGGGCCCGGAACTCGTCCGGCTCGTCGTAGTCGTACACCTCGGTCGGCACGTTGATGATCATGGCCTCGCCGGTCGAGATGCACTTGAACCCATGGTAGACGCCGCGCGGAATCCGCAGTCGCACCGGGTTCCACACCCCCAGAAAGAACTCGTTGACCTCGCCGTGGGTGGGCGAGTCGTCGCGGGCGTCGTACAGGGCGACCTTCATCATGCCCTGGACGCAGACAAAGTTGTCGGTCTGCTTCTTGTGGTAGTGCCAGGCTTTGACGACGCCGGGGTAGGCCGTCGTCAGGTAGACCTGGCCGAACCGCTCGAAGTCCGGCTCGTCGCTGCGGAACATCTCCATCAGGCGGCCGCGCTCGTCAGGAATCGCCCGCAGGGCCGTCACCTTCACGCCGTCGATCATCCGTCGCCTCTCGCCTGGGTCAGTCCGCCTCGAGGGTGCGGACCGACACGTCGCTGACCTTCGGTTCGTCCGGGATCTTCTTGGGCGGGACCGACTCCAGGGCCTTGCCCGTGTGGTGGGTGCACCGGAGCACGGGGGGCGTCCCCTCCTTGCCGGGCACCAGCGTGTAGCTGCACGTCGGGCGGCGGGCCGGGTCCTCACCGCATACGAAGAGTTGGGCGACGGCCTTGGCGTCCGTGCCGTCGATGGCCCACTCGCCGCTCGAGACCGACCAGGCGCCGAAGTCGCCCGCCAGCAGGGCTTTGCGGAAGGTCGCCATGTCGGCGACTAGGTCCGGGTGGTTCTTCCAGGCGACCACGGCCAGCCAGCCGAGAACCTGAAGGTTGCGGCGGCAGGCGGACGTGTCGCCCGTGGGCTTCAGGTCCTTGATGTAGGCCTCCCAGACCTTCTGGAAGCCCTGGAAGTCGTTGCCGAACGACCGCTCCCAGGCCCACGTCGAGGGTCGCCCGCGCGAGACGTAGTGCATGTACTGGAGGAACGCCGGCTGGTACCGGCCGCCCCCGCCATAGGCCAGGAAGTGGACCATCGCCCAGGCCTGGCAGTACTGGAGGTACCCTTCCGGGTGGCGGGTGTTGACCCGCTCCAGCCACTGCTGGTTGGTGCGCATCAGCATGCTGGAGAGCGGGATGATGTTGCCGCCCGCCAGGGCCTTGCGGAGCACGTTGACGCGGCCCTTCGGGACTTGGCCGATAACAAGGCGTCCGGACTTGCGGGAGAACTCGCCGTGCTCGTAGAAGACGGCCATGCCCTCGTTCAGCCAGATGGGGCAGTTGCTGCCGAGATAGTGGGCGATGAACTGGTGGGTGCCCTCGTGCCGAAGGGTCTCCAGGACGATATCGAGCTGGTCCGGGTCGGCCCAGCAGGCCAGCACGTCCATGGCCGGCATGAAAACGCCCCGCGACCCCGCGACGCCCGCCCCCAGGCGGCTGAGGTATCGCTCCTGGTCCTTGTAGACGAGGACCTTGAGGCGGTCGCGCATGCTGACCGGCTTGATCTTGTTCATGCGCCGGTGGAGTTCGGCGAAGAGGACTTCCTGTTGGGCGGCAATGAGCTGGACGTTCTCTTCGGGGTGGTCGGACTCGACGACGTAGTGCGGTGTCTGGATGACGAGATCGCTTCCGACGCGCCGGGCGGGCCACTTGGCCGCAGCCCGGCCGGCCCCCATTACGGTGAGGAGCAGGGCGAGCGTCACGTGCCACGTCGCACGGTAGCGTCGGATCACACCAGCCTCACTTCCGTCCTGTACGGCCCTCGGGCCGCCTGCCCACGTCGGTCTCAATTGCGGCCACGTCCGGCCGCGTCCACCCCATTGTACGCATCGGGCGGCCCGAAAATGCAGGGCTCCTGCCGCGCCTCGCGCCGCGACCGAGGCCGGCCGACGAACGGGGGCCGCGATGATACCGGCAAACGTGCCCGCTGACTACCGCAAAGTGGGAATCGTGGCGTGGCCGCCAGGGGGTGGCAGGGGGTGTTAAGATAGGGGGTTTCGGGGATTGCGGGAATCTAGGGAACAAGGCGAACCAAAATGGCGGAAATGCGGCTTCAGAATTCTCCGGGAATTCCTGATGGGGCTCTCGCTGTATTGCTCTAAGTTCTTTGCAGGAAATGGCTTAGCGTTCTAGTGGGCTGCGAGCGAGATTCTCAAGGCCGCCCGTCGCACCGCCGATACGATTACTGAACCGGGGCACCGACAGGGGAAGCCGCGAGAGGTGCTCGGGGAACCAAGGGGCTGACCCGGACAGGCCGGTGACCCACGCCTCAGCCGACCGGGCAGCAGGCGGACGAACGTCGCCGCGTTCGTGGCCGATAGGCAGGCAGGAGTTGACATGAATTCGCTCGACAGAAAACTGATGCCGCACGGATGCCAGCCGGAGCCGGTCCGCGAGCCGCCGCCCATGACGCTGGGCGAGCCGGACATGGCCGAACAACTGGAGCTGCTGGCCAAGGTGCGCCGCCTTCCGGACATCCGCTTCGAGAAGGTCCAGGAGATGCGTGAACTGATCGCGCGGGGCGAGTTCGAGACCCCGGAGCGGATCGAAGGCACGGCGCGACGCCTGATGGAGGAACTCGGGCTTTAGGCGAGCCCGCTTGATGAGTCACTGAGTCGCAGGACGTTGGCAGTCGGGCAGGGAGCCGGACCGGCGCGGGGCCGATCCGGCTCCGCTTTTTCGCATGTGGCGTGGCCGGGCCGGCCCGGGTTTTCCCGGCACGCCCGGGCGTTCTTGGGCTATAATACACCGTGAGGCGGGCGATTTTGCACGCTACCGGCCTTGCAGACGGCCGATTTAAGCGTGGGGAGACGTCCTCAGAGTGCCGGCCCGGGGCCGGCCGGGAGGAGTCCATGAAACGCCGCGACTTCCTGAAGGGCGGGGTGATGCGGCCGGTGGTGGCTGCCGTGGCCGGCGGGTCGGCCCTGGAACTGATGCTGGGCGAGGCCCTGGCCGAACCGCGGACGTGCGGCCCGCCGCCGCAGGCCGCGCCCCAGCGCCGCACGGCCGCCGAGTCGTTCCCGCCGCTGCCGCTACCGGCGACGCCCCTGAGGCGGTCCGAGAAGAAGCGCCAGCCCAGTCCGCCCGCCCTCGTCGGCAAGGTCATCCTCGGTGACGTCAAGTGGGAGACCAAGGACGGCCAGCGGTACGCCTACCGCGACTGGATGACCGACCCGTCGGACATGCGGCACCTGCTGCATTGGACGAACCGGCAACTCGACATCCGGTACCGGACGGTGGACACGGCCCTGCCGGAGTTCTCGTACAATCCGACCGAGCTGCCGATTCTGTACTTCACGGGGCACGACGGCTTCTCGCTCCACCCGACGCTCCTGCCGAAGCTGCGGCAGTTCTGCGTCGACGGCGGGACGATCCTGGGCGACGCCTGCTGCGGGACACCGGACTTCGACAAGGCCTTCCGCGCGCTGGTGGCCGAGCTCTTTCCGCGGCGCCCGCTGAAGCCGATCGCGAAGGACCACCCGCTCTACTCGTCCTTCTATCAGATTGCCTCGGTCGAGTACATGGAGGCCAAGAAGCTGTGGCGCGACCGGCCCGTCCTCGAGGCCTCCGGCATCGGGTGCCGCGCCGCCGTCATCTACACGGGCGGATACGACTGTTCGTGCGGCTGGGACGGCCACATCCATCCGCACGGCCGCCGCGTCGTGCCGCGCGACGCCCGGAACCTCGGCGCCAACATCATGACCTATTGCCTGGCCACGTACGAGCTGGGCCGCTTCCTCAGCACCGAGCGGGTCTATCACCAGGCGGGCGACCCGACGCGCGACCAGCTCGTCATCGCCCAGGTCGTCCACGACGGCGACTGGGACACCCAACCGACGAGCCTCGCGGTGCTGCTGAAGCACCTGGCCGAGAACACCACCGTGGAGGTCAAGTTCAGCAAGGAGAACGTGGACCTCACGCACATCGACGCCTTCGCCCATCCGATCCTGTACATGACGGGCCACGAAGACTTCACCCTCAAGGCCGAAGAGGTGGCGAACCTGCGGCGGTACCTGGCGGCGGGCGGCGTGCTGTTTGCGAACGCGTGTTGCGGCCGGGAGGGTTTCGACCAGGCGTTCCGGCGGGAGATCAAGCGGGTCCTGCCCGACCGGGACCTCGCGCCGCTGCCGGCCGAGCACCCGGTCTACGCGAGCGTGTATCCGATCCGCGAGGTCCATTATACGCCGCTCGTCGAGCACGAGCACCCGGGCCTGGCGCGTCCGCCGCTGGAGGGCATCCCACTGGAGAACCAGCTCCGGGTCATCTACTCGCGGTACGGCCTGGTGAACGGCTGGTCCGGGGCGCCGAACCCGTACGCCCGGGGCGTGGAGGGCGACGACGCGCTGCGGCTGGGCATCAACGTCCTGGTCCACGCGATGACGCACTGAGGCCGACGAACCGGGCCCGCCCGGTCCGCGGCGATAGACGACGCATGGGGCGGACAGGCTGCGCGACCCGCGGCAGTTGACCGATCGCCGCATGGCATGGGATGGCGCGGCAGCCTGTCCGCTTCTTCACCCGAGCGAGGAGACGTGCCCGTGACTGATGCGCCCGCCCGCGCCCCGGACGAGATGAAGATCGTGGAGCAGCTCGGCGAGGCCCGCGCCCTGCTCCTGAAGGAAATCCACAAGGTCATCGTCGGCCAGGACGAGGTCATCGAGCAACTCCTCCTGGCGATGTTCTCCCGGGGGCACTGCCTGATGGTCGGCGTCCCGGGGCTGGCCAAGACGCTGCTCATCTCGACCATCGCGAGCGTTCTGAAGCTCAAGTTCAGCCGCATCCAGTTCACGCCCGACCTTATGCCCTCGGACATCACGGGCACCGACGTCATCGAAGAGAACCGGACGACCGGCGAGCGGGCCTTCCGCTTCATCCACGGGCCCCTGTTCGCCAACATCATCCTCGCCGACGAGATCAACCGGACCCCGCCGAAGACCCAGGCGGCCCTGCTCCAGGCCATGCAGGAGTACCACGTTACGGCCGGCGGCAACACCTACGAGCTGGACCTGCCGTTCTTCGTCCTGGCGACTCAGAACCCCATCGAGCAGGAGGGCACCTACCCGCTGCCCGAGGCCCAGCTCGACCGGTTCATGTTCATGGTCAACGTCGGCTACCCGCCGCGCGACGACGAGCGGGCCATCGTCAAGGCCACCACCGGAGAACAGACCTTTGACCTGCGGTGGGTCCTGGGCGGCAAGGACATCCTGAACGCCCAGCGCATCGTCCGGCGCGTGCCGGTCTCGGAGCACGTTGTCGACTACGCCGTGGGCCTGGTGCGGGCGTCGCGGCCGGGGACGCCGGAGGCGCCGTCGTTCATCAACGAGTGGCTGACGTGGGGCGCCGGCCCGCGGGCGGCCCAGTACCTGATCCTCGGGGCGAAGGCCCGGGCGGTCTTCAGCGGGCGGCTCAACGTGACGTGCGAGGACATTCGCGGCATCGCGCACCCGGTGCTGCGGCACCGCCTGTTCACGAACTTCAACGCGGACGCCGAGGGCGTGACGCCGGAGCAGATCGTCGACCGGCTCCTGAAGACGGTGGCCGAGCCGTCGCCGGAGGACTACCGTAAGCCCCAACCCCGCCGCGTCTTCCAGATGCCCGAGACGTTGGGAGAGGGCAGCAACGCCTCGGCCGGCCAGACGCCGGATGCGCCGAAGGACCAGGAACCGCTGGCGGAAGTCGGGTCGCCCCCGGCGGCCACGCCGCCGGCCGGCGAAGACGGTGCCACCGAAGAGAAGGCCGACCAGGGCTGAACCCGGTCCGCGGGGCTACCCCGAAAGGGCGTTCACCACCACCTGCCGCATCGTCTCGACGGGCGCCGTCTCGCCCGTCCACAGTTCGAACTGCTCGACCGCCTGCCGCACGAAGTGATCAATGCCGGGGACGGTGCGGCACCCGGCGTCGCGGGCTTCGCGGGTCAGCCGCGTCTCCAGCGGATTGTAGACCGCGTCGTAGACGACTTGGCCTTCGCGAAGGCGGTCGGCCCGGACGGGGGTGGCGTCCTCGTTCGGGTGCATGCCGACGGGGGTGCAGTTGAGGACGAGGTCGGCCTCCTCGTAGGGCAGGGCCTCCAGGGGCGCGGCCTCAGCATCGATTTCCTCGGCCAACGCCTCGGCCCGCGTGGGGTCGACGTCGGCCAGGACGACGTTCGCCCCGCGCTGGCGCAGGCCGAAGGCCATGGCCCGTCCGACGCCGCCCGCGCCGAGTTGGACCGCTTGCTTGCCTTCCAGCCCCTCTTCGCCGAGGGCCGCCTCCAGGGACGCGATGCCGGCCGACCAGTCCGTGTTCGAGCCGACGAGTCGCCCGTCCGGCAGGCGGTGGACCGTGTTGACCGCCCCGATCCGCCGCGCGATCGGCTCGATCTCGTCCAGCACGGGCATCACGGTCTGCTTGTGCGGGATGGTGACGCTGTAGCCGTCGACCCCGAACGGCCGCATCGCCCGGACGAACGCCGTCGGGTCGCCCTCGACCCAGAGGGGCAGATAGACGGCGTCGAGGCCGGTCTCGGCGAAGGCGGCGTTGTGGATGGCGGGGCTCAGGCTGTGGCCGACCGGGTCGGCCATGACGCCGAAGACCCGCGTGGCCGGTCCCAGGCGGTCGATGCGGTACAGGTCGCGCATGCGGGCGGCCGAGACCTGTCCCGGGGCGGCTTCGGCCTCGTCGCCGAGGGAGGCGAACGTCAGGACCGCCCCGAACTTCGGCGCGAGGACCCGCGTCAGCAGTCCCCGCTCGCCCATCGCCAGGGCGATCGTCGGCTGCCGGGCGTCCCGCAGGAGTTCCAGCACCGCCGCCGCGTCCAGGATATGCGTTGCCGTGACGGCCACCTTGACGACGTCGGCCCCGAGGCGGCACAGGCCGTCGTAGACCGCCCGGAGGTCGCCTGGGGTGCCTTCGGTGTCGTGGCGGCTGACGATGACCCGGGCGGCGACCGGCCCGAGTTCGCCGATGGCGTCGTGCTCGACGTCGACGTACTCGGCACCGAGATCGGCGGCGCGGCGGAGGGCGGCCAGGCGCGGCGCCTCCGGGCCGTCGTACCGGCCGCCCTCGCGGACGGGCCGGTGCGTCACGATCACGGGGCAGGGGCGGTCGCGCAGCACCCGCTCCAGGTCGCATTCAGCCATCGCGTCGAGGCGGATCTCGGCCAGGTCCGCGAGGCGTGCGGCCTTGGCGAGCCCGGCGCGGGCGGCCTCGGTCGAGGCGGGCATCAGGCTGACGCAGAGCACAGGCGGCTCCCCCCGCGGCGCAGACTGCGACCGGCGTCCCGTGTGGCGGCGCCGGTCGGTCACGGCAAACGCGATCAGGCCGCGGCGTCGGCCCCGCCCGTCATCCGGTCCAGAGCCCGCTGCATGCGGCTGATGGTCCGGGCCACGGTGTTGCGGTGGAGCGGCCCGTTGGCGGCAGCGCGGTGGAGCAGCCTCTGGACCTCGCGGAAGCGATCGCGCGCGGCCTCGACGTCGCCGGCGTCAACGGCTTCATCGAACCGGCGACCGGCGGTGTGCAGACGGCTCTTGATCGCCCGGTTCCGGGCGCGGCGCCGGGCGTTCTGCCGGACGCGTTTGGCGGCTGACAGCGAGTGCGGCATGCGGATGCGTCTCCTTGCCTGGTCGGCGGGCGGCTAGGACGCCTTGCGGAGCGCCTCGAGGCGCTTGGCGGCGTCGCGGTACTGGTAGTCCTGCTGGACGATATCGCTGTACCACTCGATGGCTTCGTTCTGCTTGCCCTGCGCCTCGAGCGTTAGAGCCAAGTTGTACCGGAGTTCCTTCCCGAGGGGGTCGCCCGCCAGTTCGTACTGTTGGATCGCCTGCTCGAACTGGCCCTGCGCCTCCTCGTACAGGTTCTTGCCGAAGAAGGTGCGGCCGAGCATGTTCAGGGCCAGGATCCGCCGCTTCGGGTCACGCGTCGCCTGCTGGAACGAAACGATCGCTTCGTCGAACAGTCCGTTGCGGTACTCCCGCATGCCGAGCTCGAAGCGGATCTCCAGGTCCGTCGGGTACTGGTCCTGCCGCTCGCGGTAGATCCGCAGCTCGCGCTCGTCGCGCTGCTCGATGAGCTTGGCGCGGGTGGCCTTCAGGTCCTCGCGGTCCGGCTCGGTCTGGAGTTGCTCGTCGATCTCGCGGATCTTCCGGCGCAACTCCGCCATGCGGATGTCGTCAGCCCGGGCCTTGTACCGGTACTCGCCGGACTTCGATTGGGCCTGCTTCAGCAGCTCGAAGCAGCGGTCCAGGTTACCGCGCCGCCACTCGCACTCCGCCAGGGCCTGGATCTTGACGGCGTTCTCCGGGTCGGCTTCGTGGGCGGCTTTGAGCTCCTCGAACTGGGCGTCAAGCTGCTCGCGCGTGCGGACGACCTGCTGGGTCGCGCTCGCCGCCGCCGTCCGTTTGTCGCGGATCATGTCGTGGAAGTCGGAGACGCTCTCCAGCTTGCCCTGCTGGATGCTGGCGGCCGCCGAGAGGTCCCTGGCCCGCTTGTCGAGAAGCCGGTCGGAGGGGTCGATCTTGACGGCCTGGCTCAGGGCGTTGACGGCGTCAGCAAACCGTTCCTGGCCCTCGTACAGGTCGGCCAAGGTCGTGAAGATCTGTTTGGGCGGCTTCTTCGGGCCGCGCTGGGCCTCCTCGGCCGCCAACTCGCCGAACCAGATCGCCAGGTCCGTGAAGTTCAGACGCCGCGCCGTCTGCATCAACTGCGTGAGCAGCGTGACGTTGTGCGGGTCCTTCGCCAGCGCGCCTTCCATGGCGAGCATGGCGTCCTTGGTGCGGCCGAGCATCTGGCTGATGGCGCCCTTGGCCTGGCTGATCATGGCGCCGAGGCCCGCGCCTTTGCCTTGGCCGGCCCGCTTCAGGGAGGTGTCCCGGAGGCCCTGGTGCCCCTGTTCGATGTCCCGCGGGTTGTACCGGAGCCCTTCCAGGTACAGCGTGAGGGCGTAGTCGAGGTTGCCGCGCATCGCGGCCTGCTCGGCGCTCTGGAAGCAGCCATCGGCCATGGCCTTGACCTCGGGCGGCAGTTCGATGGGCGCGGCCGGTTGGGCAGCCTCCTCCTGCGTCTTGCCCTTCGCGGCTCCCGCATTCGCGTCGGCTTGCTTTTTCTCGGCTTCGGCCACCCTCGCGTGCCTCCTCGCCGGCGGTCGGCCTTCGGGCCGCGCCACGGGCGCATGGAACCCCTCACCCAAGACCCCCCAGTTTAGGGAACGCCTGCCGACTGTCAACCCAAAAAGGGGCCTCGGAGGCCCCGCCGCCGCCCGCCCGGCGCCGGCCATTCGGCCTTGTAGGCGGCCGCGGGACGCCCTATAATGGGATACGTGGTTGGCTGCAAGGAGTGAGCGACGTGGACATTCGTGTGTATCCGGACCCCGTGTTGCGCGAGCCGTGCCCGGTGGTCGAGGCCTTCGACGCCGGCCTGGCGGACTTGGCGTCGGCCATGGTGCGCAGCATGCACGAGAACCGTGGGCTGGGCCTGGCCGCCCCCCAGGTGGGCGAGAGCGTGCGCCTCTGCATCGTCTCCCCCGACGGCGAGCCCGGCCACGAGACCGTCCTCGTCAACCCCGAGATCACGGAAACGGACGGCTGGATGACCGAGGATGAGGGGTGCCTCAGCTTCCCGGGTATCTACGTCCGCGTCGGCCGCCACGCCCGCCTCCGCGTCCGATACCAGGACGTGGAGGGCCGCTCCCACGAGATGGAGGCCGAGGGCCTGTTGGCCCGGGCCGTCCAGCACGAGCTCGATCACCTCGACGGCCGCCTTCTGGTCAACCGCATGTCCACCATGCAGCGAATGGCGAACCGGCGGCGGCTGGCTGAGTTGCAGCGCCGGTACGAGGAACACCACGCGGGCGCGGAGGTCGCCCCGCCCAATCGCGCCTAGCGCGCCGGGGACCGGCATGCGCATCGTCTTCCTGGGGACCAGCGACTTCGGCCTGCCCACGCTTCGCGCCTTGGTCGAGGGGGGCCAGGACATCGCCCTGGTCATCACCCAGCCGGACCGGCCTGCCGGGCGCGGGCGCCGGCTCCGGGCGGGGCCCATCAAGCGGTACGCTCTGGACAAGGACCTGCCCCTGGCCCAACCCGATGACGTGAACGCCCCGGCCGTCCTCGGGCGCCTTCGCCGGCTGGCTCCGGACCTGCTGCTCTGCATCGCGTACGGGGAGAAGCTGCGGCCGGCGCTGCTGGAGCTGGCGCCGCACGGCGCGATCAACCTCCACGGGTCGCTCTTGCCCAAGTACCGCGGGGCCGCCCCCGTCAACCACGCCATTGTGAACGGTGAGACCGAAACGGGCCTCTCGGTCATCGAGATGGCCGCCGAGATCGATGCCGGCGATATCCTCAGCCAGCGGGCGACGGCCATCGGCCCGGACGAGACCGCCGGCCGGCTGCACGACCGGCTTGCCCGCCTCGGGGCCCGCGTCGTCACGGAGGTGGTCCGTGAACTCGCCTTGGATGAGGTCGGCCGCCGCCACCAGAACCCCACTCAGGCCACCTACGCGCCGAAGCTGAAGAAGACCGACGGCCTGGTCCGCTGGGAACGCCCCACGGAGGCGGTGTACAACCAGATACGTGGCCTGACGCCCTGGCCGGGGGCCTACACCTATTTGCCGGGCGGTCGCCGCAAGGGCGACCTGCGCCTCGTCATCGAGGAGGCCCGCCGCGGGTCGGTGCGGGGTCCGGCCGGGCACGTCACGGCCATCGGCCCCGAGGGCCTGGAGGTCGCCACCGCCGACGGGGCCGTTCGCCTCATCACCGTGTGCCCGAGCGGCAAGCGGTCCATGGCCGCCGCCGACCTCGTCAACGGGTATGCCGTCGAAGTCGGTACGCCGCTCCTCGTCCCCGAAAAGAGCCCGGTCGCGTGATCAACAAGACGGTCGTCCGGCTGAACAACCTCGCGGTGCGGATGCGGCGGGCGCGCTGCCGGCCCGAGGAACTGTTGCTCCTGCTCTCGCGCTGCCTCCAGAACTCCGCCTGCACCTGCCAGGTCGGCGACGACGTCCAGAACTGCCGGCGGTGCGGCCAGTGCCCGATCGCGAAGCTCTCGGAGCTGGCCGAACGGTATGGCATCGAGGCGGCGCTCGCGACCGGCGGCCGCCAGGCGGTCGCGGCGGCGCGGCAGCCGCATATCAAGGCCGTGGTGGCGGTGGCCTGTGACCGCGAACTCCGCGAGGGCATCTTCGCCGCCCTGCCCAAGCCCGTCCTCGCCGCCGGCATCACGTGGCCCAATGGGCCGTGCAAAGATACCGACATCTGTATTGATGCGGTGGAGGAGGCCGTCCAGTGGCTGCTCCGCTGACGGGCGGGCCCGCCCCGGCCCGGACGGCCGCCGCCGAGGCCCTCCGCCGGGCGGCGCGCGGCGACGTGTTCGTTCAGGACGCCCTCCACGACATCTTCCGCGAGACCGAGACCGACGCCGCCGACCGGGCCCTCGCGACCCTCCTCGCCACGGGCGCCGTGCGGCACCGGCGGACGCTGCGGCGGCTGATCAGCCACGTGCGCGGCCCTGGGCGGCGCGCAAGCGCCATCCAGCCCGACCTGCTCACGCTGCTGGAGCTCGGTGCCCTGCAACTCGTGTTCCTCGACCGCATCCCGGCCTACGCCGCCGTCAACGAGGCCGTTGCCGCGGCGCGGGCCTCGTCGCGGTCACCATCGGCCGCCGGGAAGCGCGGCGGATTCGTCAACGGCGTGCTGCGCGGCCTCCAGCGGCTTATCCGGGGCCGCGACCCCGACGGGGCGCCCGGCCCGGACGCCGTGCCGCACCCCCAAGGCGGCGTCGTGCGGTTGAACGAGCCGTTGCTGCCCGACCGCGAGGCCGACCCGGTCGCGTTCCTGGGCATCGCGTACTCGCTGCCCGACTGGCTCGTGGCGCGATGGGTCCGGGCGTTTCCCGAGGACGTGGGAGCCGTGTGTGCCGCCTCCGCCCGCTGGCCGCGCCTCATCGCCCGGGCCGCGGGCGATGCGGCATCGCTGGCCGAGAGGCTGGCCGCCGACGGGTACGCCGTCGAGGCGGGCCCGCGGCCGGCAACGCTCGACCTCTCCGGCCTGCCCCAGACCGTGCTGCACGCGCTCCTGCAGGCCGGGACGGTGGCCGTTCAGGACCCGTCGGCGATGCGGCCGGTCGAGGCCCTCGCCCCCCAACCGGGCGAGACGGTCCTGGACCTCTGCGCGTCGCCCGGCACGAAGACGGTTCAGATGGCCGAGGCGACCGGCGGCGAGGCTCGCATCCTGGCCTGCGACCGGACGGAGGCGAAGCTCGAATTGATCCGCCGCGCGGTCGCGGAACGCGGCCTCGAGAACGTGGACGTGGCCTTGGCCGAGGAGGCGGCCTCCCGAGCCCCAGCCGGCGGCTTCGATGCGGTCCTTGTTGACGCCCCGTGCTCAAACACGGGTGTCCTGGCCCGCCGCGTCGATGTGCGGTGGCGGCTGCACCCCGACGACATCGCGGAGCTCGCGCGGGTTCAGGCCGGTCTCCTTGACCAGGCGGCCGGGCTGGTGCGGCCGGGGGGGCGGCTCGTCTACGCGACGTGCAGCCTGGAGCCCGAGGAGAACGATCTCCAGGGGCTCCGGTTCCTGGAGCGGCATCCGGGTTGGCGGAACGCGGGCATGGAGCAGGCCCTGCCCGGCCGCGACCACGACGGGGCCTTCTGGGTCCGCCTCGACCGGGGCGGGGGGGCGGCATGAGCGGGGCCGAGATCCTGGACCCGACGCGGCCGGCTGGCGGCACGTCCAGCTACGCCCGGGCGTCGCGCGTTGCCCTGATTGGTCTCGTGGCCAATGGGGCGCTCGGCGTCACGAAACTGGCCGCGGGGTACTTCGGCCGGAGCGAGGCGCTCATTGCCGCCGGCCTCGACACCGCGGGCGACTTCCTGATGAGCATCGTCATCCTCTGGGGCCTCCGCGAGGCGGCCAAGCCCCCCGACGACGAGCACCGCTTCGGCCACGGCAAGGCCGAGTCCCTGGCCGCCCGCAACGTCTCGGTCATCCTCCTCATTCTGGCGACCATCGCCGGGTACCGGGCCCTCCACGACATCCTTTACGGACGGGATGAGCCGCTCCCGGCCGTCTGGACGCTCTGGTTCGCCGGGGCGGGCATCGCCGTCAAGGGCGCCTTGGCCGCGTACAAGTTCTGGATGGGCCGGCGCCTCCGGATCGACAGTCTTGTGACCGACGCGTGGAACCACCTGGCCGACACCGCGGCCGCCGTCCTGGCGCTCGCCGGCATCGGCTTGGCCATCGGTCTGGGGCAGGGCTGGCGGGTCTTCGACCCCGTGGCGGCCCTGGGCATCTGCGGCATGATGTTGCTGGTGGGCCTGAAGGCGTACCGCCGGGCGGGGGCGGCCCTGATGGACGCGTCGGCCGACTTCAGCACGGAAGAAGCGATCCGCACCACCGCGGAAGGTGTCTCCGGTGTCCAGGCTACCGAGAAGCTCATGACCCGCCGCAGCGGGCCGGAGACGCACGTCGAACTCCACGTCGAGGTCGACCCGGAGTTGAGCGTCGATGAGGGCCACGCGATCGCGACCCGCGTCGCGGAGGTCCTGAAGCGCGAGGTCGACGGCGTCACCCACGTCAGCGTCCACATCGAGCCGCATCATGTACCGGGGGGGGGCTGAACGGCCCCGGGGATCAGGGCTGCGGTGCCGTGACCTGGTTGCGCCCCGCGGGGCGAGCGCGCGCCAGGCCGATGCCGCAGAGAAGCAGCAGGGCGACGCCGATCGGGAAGGCCACGAGGCCCGCGAGGGTCGAATAGAGGGCCAGGTCGACGTCCCGGGCGACCGCCTCGGTTTGGACGACCTCGCCCTCGGTCTCCTGGAAGATGGACACGAGGCCGGCCACGGTGCCCAGTAGACCCAGCAGCGGGCCGAGGGCAAGCAGGCCCCCGACGACCAGACCGACGATCAGCAGGGGTTTGTTCGCCATGCCGTTTCTCCCTCTTGAGTCAGGGGCCGCGCCTCAGAACCGCCAGCCGGGGCAGAACATGGGCTTCGGCTGGGAGGCGATCCAGACCTCCAGGCCGACCTCGCGGATGGCCTTCAGGTTCTCGACCGCGATCGCGTGGTGCTCGTAGCCGTCGGCGGCGAACGCCCGGAGGTGCTCGCACGGGAAGTCCGCGCACGCGGCACACGTCCGGACGCCCCGCGCGGCCGCGCACGACCGGAACGGGCAGTCCGGCGACCAGCTCGTCTCGAGGGCCCCGCGGCACCCTCCGCATTTCCCCTGGGCAAAGAGCTTGCACCGCGCGCAGTTCAGGCCGCAGACCGAAACGTCCCAGTCGGGGTTGGTTGCGGCATCGGCGTCGCGTGGCACGTCCGTCATGGTGCTCTCCGGCGTAGTGGCGTCCGTGGCCGCGCGCTGCATGCGGCATCCGGCCAGCGCTCCGGCACACCCGAGGCCGAGGCAACGGAGAAACCGGCGGCGGTCCATGAGGCGCTCCTGCATGGATGAGTGGTTAGATGAGAGTATGGCGCCGAGCGGTACGAGAGGCAAGGGCGAAACGTTCCCTCACGCCGACAAGGCCAGCTCCGACGCCGGGGCCGGCTCGTCCTTCAGGTCTGCCGGCCGGAGGTCCGTCACGCGCAGCGTCACCGCGCCGTGATGTGCCTCGACCGTCCCGGTCACCCGGTACGGGCCGCGCGTCTGCAGCCGGTTCCCCTGCCGCTGGTACACGTCGGGCATCATGACGGCCTCGACCACGCCCCAGGGGTCCTCGAGGCTGAGGAACTTCATGAACTCGCCGGTCTTGGTCCGCGCTCGCCGCGCCGCAAAGAGCACCCCGGCCACCGTCACCCGTTCGCCCGCCCGCTCCGGCAGGTCGACCGTCCGCACGAGGCCCTTCACGTCGGCCAGGTAGGGCCTGTAGGCGGCCATGGGGCTCGACGACGGCGTCAGGCCCCCGAGGACGTGCTCCTCGATGCGGAGGGTCTGGAGCGGCGAGTAGTCCGGCAAGTCGGGCACCGCGTTGCCCGCGGGCGCGTCCGGCGGCGGGGCGCTCGCGAAGAGGCTGGCCTCGCCGGGCGCGACCCCCCCGGGCGGACCCGCGGCCAGGAGGGCTCGGACCTGCCAGAGGGCCTGCGGCCGGTTGAGGCCGAAACCGCCGAACGCCCCGGCCAGGGCCAGGTTCTCGGCCTCCTCACGGCTCGGGCGGGCGCGGGTCAGGAGGTCGGCGACGTCGCGGAAGGGTCCCCCGGCGGCCCGCGCGTCGAGCAGGCGCCGGACGGTCCGCTCCGAGAGCGCCCGCACGTCCATCAGCCCCAGCCGTACCCCCACCCGGCGGGCGTCGGCCGGGCCGGTCCACTCGGTCGTGGGTTCGACGCCGGAGCGGTTCACGTCCGGGCCGAGTACGGGGCAGCCGTGCCGCCGCGCGTCCTCCAGGTAGGTCCGGCGTTCGTAGTAGCCCGCCTGGTTGGCCAGCACCGCGGCCGCGAACTCCGCGGGCCAGCGGGCCCGGAGGTAGACGGCCCGGTAGGCGATCTCGCCGTAGGTGCAGGCGTGGGCCTTGCAGTAGGCGTAGGCGGCGAAGCGGGTGACGGCCTGCCAGAGTTGCTCCGCGTCCGTCCGCCGTAGCCCGCGCCCCACCGCCCCGCGGACGAACCGCGTCCGCCAAGCCTCCAGGGCCGCGGGCGGCAGATCCTTGCCGAGGTCCTTGCGCAGGCGGTCGCCCTCGGCCAGGGAAAAGCCGGCGGCCGCGTGGGCGACGCGCGTCACGTCCTCCTGGTACAGCATCACCCCGTGGGTCGGGCCGAGGACCGGCTCCAGGGCGGGCGGCAGCGCCGGCGCCGGCTCCAGGCCGCGCCGGCGGCGGACGTACCGGTCCTTCATGCCGCTGGAGGCCGGCCCCGGGCGGATGAGGGAGAGGCCGAGGATGACGTCCATCCGCTCGGACGCCTCCATCATCTTCAGCAGGTTCCGCATGCCGGGCGATTCGATCTGGAAGCAGCCGAAGGTGTCGCCCTGGCGGAGCCGCTCCGCCGTCCGGGCGTCGCCGTCCGGGATGGCGAGCGGCTCGACGCGGGCCCCGTGGTTGGCCTCGACGGCGCGGACGGTCGTGGCCAGGATCGAGAGCGACCGCTGCGCCAGGATGTCCATCTTCACCAGGCCCAGGGCCTCGACCGCGTCGGCCTCGTACTGGCTGATGACGATGCCCTTGGCGGCGACCTGGAGCGGCAGGTAGTCCGTGAGGGGTCGGTCGGCGATCACCAGGCCCCCGACGTGGACGCCCAGGTGCCGGGGCAGGGCGTCCATCCGGGCCGCCAGCCGCACGATCCGCGCGACGTCCTCGCGGTCGACGGGAAAGTCGCGGCACTCCGGGAACGAGAGGACCGCGTCCGGGATGCCGGTGGCCGCGTCGTACGGGAGCCGCCGGGACAGGGCGTCGACCTCGCCGGGCGGCAGGCCGTGGGCCTTGGCGGCCTCGCGGAACGCGCTCTTGGCCTTGAATGTCTGGTGCGTCGAGATCATCGCGACGCGGTCGTGGCCGTACCGGTCGTAGATGTGGTCCAGGACGTCGTCGCGCCGCCGCCAGCAGACGTCCAGGTCGATGTCCGGGCAGTCGGCCCGCTCCAGGTTCAGGAACCGCTCGAAGAGGAGCCCGTAGGCGAGCGGGTCGACGCCCGAGATGCCCAGGGCATAGGTGACGAGGCTGCCGGCGGCCGAGCCGCGGGCGACGCAGGGAATCCCCCGGGCCCGCGTCCACGAGACGATCTCGTGCATGATGAGCATGTAGTCGGCAAAGCCGAGGTGGTCGATGACGGCGAGCTCGTGCTCCAGCCGCCGCACCGCCTCCGGCCGCAGGGGGCGGATTCGCTCCCGCAGCCCCGCGAAGGCCAGCTTCGCGAGGTGCGAGTATGCCGTCTCGCCGGGCGGCAGGGGGGCCGGCGGAAAGACGGGCGTCCCGAGGGGCAGGTCCAGGCGGCAATCGGCCGCGATGCGGACGGTGTTCGCGGCCGCGTCGGGGTATCGGTCGAACAGCGCCGCCATGGTATCCGGGCCCTTGAGCCAGGCCTTGGGGTGGGCGAGCTCGCGGCGCGGGACGTCGGCGACGGTCGTCAGCGTGCCGACCGCCCGGAGCGTCCGGTGCACGGGATACCGCGAGGGGATGTGGAACGCGACGGCTCCGCCGGCCACGAGCGGCACGCCGCGCTTCGCCGCCGCCCGCGCCAGGCCGTCCGCCCGCAGGCGGTGCGATCGGTCGCCGAAGGCCTCGACCAGGGCGAAGCATCGGCCGCGCGGGAGCCGTGCCGCCACCTGCGCGAGCAGCGCCGCGTCCGGCACGAGGACATAGGCGTCGTCATGGTCGGCGGCCAGGGCCTCGGTCAGGTCGAAGTCCGGCCGCAGGTGCCGCGCGCTGGTGAGCCGGCACAGCGTGCGGTAGCCGGCAAGGGTGCGGGCGAGGAGCACCGCCCGCCGGCCGCCGTGGGCCAGCTCGACACCCACGAGGGGCACGAGGCCCGCTTCCCGGGCGGCCCGGTAGAAGGGGATGGCCCCGTAGAGGCCGTTCCGGTCGGTCAGGGCCAGGGCCCGGTAGCCGTGGACGCGGGCGGCTTCGATCAACTCGTCGAGACGGCTCGCGCCAAAGAGGTGGGAGTGGGCGCTCCGGACGTGCAGGTGCACGAAGCCGGTCCCGGCGGTGCGAGAGCGTCCCATGGCGTCCGATCCGTTTCTCCCCGTGCCGTGTGGGTGCGTTTGTGCGGTTCCCCTAGCGCGAGAGGCAGGCCGTCCGGAGCTTGAACCCGTGGCGGTCCCGCTTGTGGGTCTCCAGCAGGTCGATGGCGCGGCCGGTGACCAGGGCGCTGAAGCCGAACCGGTCGCGGATGCGGTCGACGGAGCGGTAATAGCGGGCGCGGCGTTGGCGAGCGGCCTCGTCGAAGAGGTCCCGCTGGCGGCCCGCCTGCCCCAGGTTCGACAGCGCCACCCCCACCAGCCGCACCCCCACCCGCCGCGTGTGCACCCGCGCAAAGAGCTCCCGCACCACCGGCCAGAAGTCGCTGTCATGGTCCGAGGGGGTCGGCAGGCTGCGGCTCCGTGCGACGGTCCGGAAGTCGGCGTAGCGGACCTTGACGGTGACGGTGCGGGCGAGGCGGCCGAGGCTCCGCAGGTGCCGGCCGCACCGCTCCAGCAGGTACGCCAGCATCGCCTCCAGGGCGTCGCGGCCGATCAGGTTGGTCTCGAAGGTGGTCTCGCGGCTGATGGACTTGGCGTCGGCGGCCCCGGCGCGGACGGGCCTCGGGTCCTCGCCGCGGGCCCGGGCGGCCAGGGCCTCGGCGTGCGGGCCGAGCTGGGCCTCCAGTGTCCCCGGGGGCAGGGCCGCCAGCTGGCCGATCCGCGCGAGGTTGTACTGGGCGAGGCGCTCGGCGGTGCGGCGGCCGATGCCGGGCAGCGCCCGGACCGGCAGCGGCGCCAGGAACGCCGCCTCCGCCCCCGCGTCCACCAGGGCCACCCCGTTCGGCTTCGCGTAGTCGCTGGCGATCTTCGCGACCAGGCGGCTGGTGCCGACGCCGACCGAGACTACCAGGCCCGTCGCCTCGCGCACCGCCTGCTTCAGGTGCTCCGCCACGCCGAGGGCCCAGCGCGGCCCGGGCGGGGCGGCCCCGCGGAAGGCGAGCACCCGCCAGCACCCCGCCAGGTCGAGGTACGCCTCGTCAAGCGAGACGGGCTCGACCCGCGGCGTGTAGCGGCGGCAGACGTCCATGAGGTCGCGCGACAGGGTCTGGTAGAGCGGAAAGCTGCCGCGCAGGAACGTCGCCTCCGGGCAGAGGGCCTGGGCCTCGCGGAGGGGCATGGCCGTCTTGATGCCGCGGGCCCGGGCCTCGTAGCTGGCCGAAGCCACGACGCTGCGGTCGGTCGCGAGGCCGCCGACGATGACGGGTCGTCCGCGCAGCTCCGGCCGGCGCAGCTGTTCGGCCTGGGCGAAGAAGGCGTCGATGTCGACCAGAAGGATGGCGGGGTCGGTGCGGTCGGCGCGCGCGGCCTCGTCGCCTGGGGCGAGTTCGGATTCGGGGATGTGAGTCGTCGGGCGCATCGCGGGCCTCCGGCCTCCACGGAAAGCATACCGAACAAAACCCAAACAGACAAGAGAAAAAAGGGGTTTACGGCACCTGAAACGGTTGGGATCGCAAATCAATCCGCCTTGCCACGCAACACGGCACGCGGGCGGGCGAGCCGCCCGGCGAAACGGGTGCATCCTGCCGTCGCGCCACGTTCGCCATCAGCAGCGCGCGCCGGGCGCCTGGCGTCACCGCCTCACGCCCCTCAGCCACCGCATGCGGCGGGTCAGGTCCATCGCCTCGTACCGGCACATCTCGTGGCAACAGAAGCAGGCGATGCACGCCCGCGGGTCGATCTCCGGGCCGCGCGCCGTCATCTCGATCGCGTCTACCGGGCACGCCGCCTCGCACGACCCGCACCGCACGCACTTGTCGTATCGCACGCGCGGCCGCGTTACGAAAAGGTGCGACGCCACACGGGCCGCGAACCCGCCGAGGCCCATACTGATGCCGGGCACCTCGAAGGCGTCGAGTTCGGACATCGGTCCCTCGACGTCGATCTCGCTTTCCGCGATCGGTCCCAGGCCGCGCTCGGCGGCGACGCGCAGCATCGGCACGCGCTCGGGGTCGAGGCCCATCATGCGGCACATGAGGGCGTCGAGGGCGACGGCGTTCCGGCTTGCCACAATGCGGCCGACCTGGCGCGGCTTGCCGCCCGAGGGGCCCTGGCCCTCCATGCCGACGACGGCGTCGAGGATCGACAGCGTCGGCGGCCGGATGGCGAAGACGTCCAGCACGGCCCGCGCGAACGCCTCCGGCCCGCGCGCCGCCTGGTGCAGCCGCGTCTTCTCCGCCCCCACCAGGTACCCGTAGGTGTTCTTGACGGCCCCGGTGATGCCTGTCGCGACGTGCGTCTTCATCTTCGGCAGGCTGACGAGAAGGTCCGCTTCCAGGACCTCGCGGCTGACGGCGAGGGTGTCGGCGAACTCGCTCTGGACGGGCGTCCGCACGGGAGATGCCCCCAGGTTCACGTACCGGTCGCCGGCGGCCTCCAGGAGACCGGCCGTCCGGGCGGTCTCTTCGTTCGACCCGTAGGCCCGCATGCCCGGGTTGTCGCCGACGAGCACCTTGCCGGCACCGCGGGCCTCCAGGGCCTCGCAGATGGCCCGCACGACACTCGGGTGGGTGCAGACCGGCCGGTCGGGCGGCACCGCGCCGAGCAGGTTTGGCTTGACGAGTACGGTCTTGCCGGCGACGTCGGGCCGAAACGTCTCGAGCGCCGCCTCGACGGCGGGGCGGACGTGGTCGTAGTCGGGGGCTTCCCACAGGCACACGCGGGCCATGGCGGACCTACCTCAGGACGAAGTACCCGTGGCCGACGAGGTCGAAAACGGTTTCCTCGACGACCTCCAGGCCCGCGTCGGCGAAGATGCGTCGCCACGCGGCCGCGTCGACGATGGTCTGGTTCGTCAGGTCGTGGAACAGGTGGTGCTCCAGAAAGGCGGTCGGCCGCCGGCGGAGCGCCTCGTGCGGCTGTTTGCAGAACTCGCCGGTGTAGAGGAGGGCGTTCGGGAACTGCGCGCGAAGTTGCCGCAGCAGGGCGATGACCCGCTCCGGCCCGCCGGAGAGGTACTCGTGGTACGTGTCGACGGCGGTAACGGCGTCGACGTCCGGCCGCGCTTCGGCCAAGGACGCCAGGTCGAACATGTCGGCCTCGCGGACCTCGATGCGGTCGGCGTGAGGCGAAGCGGCGAGGACTTCGCGGGCGTAGGCGACGGTCGGGGCGTCGACATCGATGCCGATCGCGCGGACCTCCGGCAGAGCCTCGGCCAGGTAGAAGAGGAACGCCAGGTCGCCGCACCCCAGGTCCAGGACCACGCGCGCCCCGTGCCGCCGGAGCATGTCGGCTAGAACCGGGTAGGGCAGCGTCAGGCAGAGCTGCCCGCTGCCGCGCCCGACGTACTTGCCGTCGCGCTGGACGTCGTCCGGGTAGTGCACGGTGCCGCGCAGCATCTCCGGCAACCGGGCGAAGATGTCGGCGTAGGCGTAGGTCAGCTCGAAGAAGCCGCGCGGCTCGTCCATGAGCCGCCGCAGCTTGGGCAGGGTCCGGACGCGGCCGCCCTCGACGCGGACGAGGCTCAGGCCGTCCAGGTACGAGAGGATGCTCTCGAGGACGTGGCGGTCCAGCGTGCGGTCACGGACGAGCGCCTCGACCGAGACCGAGTCGGCCGCCAGGATTTGGTCGAGCGCCCCGGTGTCCAGCAGCGCCCAGAGCGAACCGCACACGGCGTAGCCGCGGACGTGGGGCAGCGCCTTGTCAAAGCCGCGCTTCACGCGCACGGCCTTCGGCAGCCCGAGCAGCTTGATGATGCGGAGGGCCTGGCTCATGGTGCATGCTCCGGGGGGTCGGCGGCAGCGCCGGATGCGGTGGTCAGGACGGCGCCGTCGTGCGACGCGCGGACGACGCCGCCCGGCGGCACGCGCAGGAACCGCTCGTCGTCCCACGTGCCGTCCATGCCCGCCTGGACGAGACCCAGGTCGCCTTCCAGTTCCGCGTACTTCCAGCCGCGGTCCTTGCACAGGCGGCCGATGCGCTGCTCCAGGCCAAGGTGCCTGTCGAACGGGAACCGGATGAGCGCCCCGCGGGTGTAGTGGGCCTCCCACCCGCCGAGGACCTCCATCACGTAGCGGGCGTTCTCCTCGCCGTACTTGGCGGCGATCTCGTCGTAGCGGGCCCGGTCGCGGAGCCGGGTCTGCTGGTCGGCATCGAAGACGTCGGGGTCCTGGCGGCACTCCAGCCAGCCGCTCGAGAACCAGTACGTTCCGGGGGCCTCCTCAAAGAGGGCCGCGTACCGCTCCTTCGACCCCAGCAGCAGCGTGATGCAGTCGTGGGCGCGCGGGACGACGAGGGGCACCCCGGCGGCCCGGACGCCGTCGATCGCGTTGTTGCACAGGCCGTAGCCCAGGAGGACGGCGTCGTAGCGGTCCGGGTCGGTCTCCTCGACCAAGGGCTGGAGCGTGGCGCGGCAGGCGTCGCTGTCGTCGTGGAGGCCCTGCGGCAGGAGCGTCACGTCGCAGATGCACGCCGCCCGGGCCGCGCACGTGTAGACTTCGCGTCGAAGGACGTCGCAGGCCAGGACCTTGAGGCGCACGGGCTAGAGCTCGTCGCGGCCGGGCGGTTCGTGGGTAGCCAACAGGGCGAAGGTTGATTCGAAGCTGACGTCGCCGTGGAGGAACGTGTGCTTGTACTGCTCGATGCGTCCGGATCCGGCCTCGGTCTGTTGCCGGTCGTAGCCCTCCCAGGCGCCGTCGGGGATCGTTTTGACACGCACGGGGCGGAGCCGGCCGCTCGCCCGCTTCGCGTCGTACTCGATGTTAAGCTTCCGAAGCCGCCTGTCAACCGCCCCCGCCAGCGCCGGGCCGGTCGCCGCGTCCACGTCGCGGTCCTCGACGAGGAGGCTGTAGTAGGGCACCTCGTCCCAGGTGGGGCAGAGGGCGTAGCTCGCCAGGCGGAGGCCCGCCGCTTCGGCCTCGGCGTTGACGGCCTCGACCACCTGGTGCTCGGTCAGTTTCTCGCCCGTCAGGCTGGTCGTATGAGCCCCCTTGCTGAGGAACCGCAGGACGGGGACGCGGCCGAGCTTCTGGACCACCTCGACCAGGTCGCCGATGTGGTACCGGAAGAGGCCGCCGACCGTCGTGGGCACAAGGTAATACCGTCCGCCGGCCTCGACCTCGTGCGGCAGGAGGGTTGCGGGGTCGGGCTTGCCCTCCTCCTCTTCGGGCAGGAACTCGTACACGGCGGCGCAGACGTCGAGAACGCCCTCGCTGCCCTCGGTCTGAACGGGCACCGTGAACCGGCCCTCCGACGCTACCAGGCCGATGTCGCGCACGGGGGCGTGGCCCCAGGTGGCGGGCATCTCCCGCAGGTACAGGCCCATCGTGCCGCCCTTCCAGGCGCCGATCAGCGGCAGGTGCCAGACGTCCTTCGGCAGCAGGTGCCCGGTGGCCCGGAAGATCGCGTCCAGTTCGCGGGCGCGGCGGCGGTTGGGGCGGAGGCGGGCCTCGAGGCGGCGGCGGGCCGCCGGCGGCAGACGCAGGTCCGCCCGGAGCGTCCCGTCGGCCACGTCGCGGACCAGGGCCGCCTTCTCGGCGTCCATCGCCCGGGCCAGGCCGATCAGCGTGCTTGGGTTCGCCGTCAAGGGCAGGACGCGGCGAGCGCGGAGGGCCATGCGGCAGGCGACGTAGTACTTCGACGGGGTATCGAGCGCCAGGCACGTCTCGGGCGGCACCACGTAGAGCCAGCGGACCGAGCGCCGCTGTGCCCGGGCCGTCAGGCCGCTCATCGCCCCGGCGGGAATGCCCGAAGGGGTGAGGCACTCATCGAACCGCCCCGTCAACTGAAGCACGCGGGCGCCGAAGGCGTCGTCGTGGTCTTCCAGCGCGTGGACGCCCCAGACGTGCCAGCCCTGGCGGTAGGTCTTCAGGAGCCGGTCGGTGACGGGGATGTGCTTCGGCGAGCCGGTGGTCCCGCTCGTCAGGGCGAACATGTGGATGCGCACGTCCGGAGCGAACAGGGCCGTCGTGTCGCCTTCGCGGACGCGGTCGATGTAGGGGCGGACCCGTTCGTAGTCCGCCACCGGCAGAGCCCGCCGCAGGTCCTCCCGCGACCCGACGACGTCGAGCCCGAAGTCCCGCGCGAAGTCGCTGCCGCGCACCTGCTCGATCAGGTCGGCGACGAGTTGCTCCTGGACCTCGTCGGCGCGCTCGAGGGCGCGGCGCCACCGGGCCGCGTGCCGGCGGGCCTCCAGGCGGACGGGGGTCCAGAGAAGGCGGCGGAGCCGGGTTGCGAGGTTTTTCTCCATGGCGGCCTCAGCCGGCCTTCTGCTGCGGCTCGGCGCCGGCGTCGCGATCGGGGTCGGCCTGCTTGGCCAGGCTTCGGTCGAAGAAGCGGACGAGTTGCTCGGCGTAGCCGTCCGGGTCGGTGGCGACGGACTGGTTGTGCTTGGCGCCGGGGCAGACCCACAGGGCCTTCTCGCCCGGCTTCAGGTCGTGCAGGGCGCGGACGTGTTCCGGGCGGACGTAGGCGTCGCGCCCTCCGGCGATGAAGAGCGCCGGCACCTCGTCCAGCCGCACCAGGGCCTTCTTCGTGCTCGGGAACCGGCACCGCAGCTTCAACTCGACGTAGAAGATGGTCAGCGTGCGCAGCAGGCGGGCCGCGATGTCCGGCGTGTTCGGACGGACGAGGTTGATCCGGGCGAAGATCTCCGCCCACCGCCGGATCAGGTGGTCGATGCTGTGATCCGTCGAGAACACGCCGTCCAGCGCCAGGCACCGGATGTGCGGGCTGATGATGGCCGCCACGGCGGCGGCACTCGCCCCGCGGCTGATACCGAGGATGCCGACGCCCGGGCCCGGCAGGTCCGGCCGGCTCGTCACGTACGCCACCGCCGCCAGCACGTCGTTCACCTCGTGGTTGCTCGGCCAGTGGCGGGGCTCGAACTGCGGGGGGCAGAAGCTGCGCCCGTGGCCCCGGAAGTCGAACGTGAACACGCGGTACCCCGCCCGCACCAGCGGCCACGCGTACCGGCCCGCGCTCAGCATGTCGCTCCCGAACTCGTGGCAGAAGATGATCGTCGGGCGGTCCGGGGCGCCGTGCGGCCGGTCGAGCACCATGCCGCGCAGGCTCCGTCCGTCGCGGCTCGGGAACGTCACGACCTCGCCGGTCGGCAGGTCGTAGTCCTGCAGGTTCGCCGTCAGGGGCAGGGGGGTGTCGAGGAAGATGTTCACCGCCAGCCGCAGGTACCGGGCCAGCACCGAAAGCAGCGCCCCGACCACCACGCCGCCCCCCGCCAGCAGCGCCAGCAGCAGCCAGTTCTCCGCCAGCCACGCGCCCACGCCGGACCCGCCGGCGGCCTCGGGCGTTGCGGCGGCCAGAAGGTACGGGCCCAGGGCGACGGGCGCGAGGTCCACGGGCGTTCCTCCGTGCGGTACGGCCGGGCGGCCGGCTCAGACGCCGGCGCGACGCACCACCAGCGCGTCGTTCTGCCCCCCGAACCCGAACGAGTTCGACAGGCACGTCTCGACCCGCGCCTCGCGGGCCTCGTGCGGCACGTAGTCGAGGTCGCACAGCGGGTCGGGGTTGTCGAGGTTTATCGTGGGCGGCAGGACCTGGTCCCGGATCGCCAGGATGCAGGTCAGGAGTTCCGTGGCGCCGGCGGCCGCGATCAGGTGGCCGAGCATGCTCTTGACGCTCGAGACGGGCGTCCCGGGCGCCGCGTCGCCGAAGACCTTCCGGACGGCCAGGGTCTCGACCTTGTCGTTCTCCTGCGTGCCGGTGCCGTGGGCGCTGATGTAGTCGACGTCCTCGGGACGGACGCCGGCGTCGTCCAGGGCCATCTGCATGGCCGCCGCCGGCCCGCGCCCCTCCGGATGGATGTCGGTCATCCGGTACGCGTCGGCGCTGGTCCCGAAGCCGACCAGTTCGGCGTGGGCGGTCGCGCCGCGGGCCCGCGCGGCCTCCAGGTCCTCTAGGACGAGCATCGTCGAGCCCTCGCCCAGCACGAAGCCCCCGCGGTCCCGGTCGAAGGGGCGGCTGGCCTTGTGCGGCTCGTCCTTCGGCTCGGTCGAGATGGCCGTCAGCAGGTTGAACCCCGTGACGCCCAGCGGGTGGATCATCGAGTGCGTGCCCCCGGCCAGCACGCGGTCGGCCCGGCCGGTGCGGATGAGCATCATGGCCTCGCCGAGGGCCTGGGTGGAGGCGGCACAGGCGGTGAGGCACGAGTAGCAGGGCCCGCGGAGGCCGTACTCGGCGGCCAGGTGGTTGGCCGGCATGTTCGGTTCCTGCTCCCACTCGCGGAGGGCGTCGAAGCACTCGAACCCCCGCGCGCCGAACCCGGCCGCGCTCACGCCCCCGTTGCCCTGCAGCCCCGCCAGGACGCTTTCGGCGAGGCTCTCGAAGTCGATGCGGCCCTCGCCGCTGCCCATGTAGATGCCGAACCGGTCGCGGTCGATGTCGGCGTCAAGGAGCCCCGCGTGCTCCATCGCCTGGCGCGCCGCCGCCATCGCGAAACGGACGTTGCGACCGGACTTCGCGAAGGGCGAGACGTCGCGGACGTACGGCGCAAGGTCGAAGTCGGGCACTTGGGCGGCAAAGGTGGTCGGAAACGTCGAGGCGTCGAAGATGGCGATCGGCCGGATGCCGCTCTTGCCCGCCAGGAGCGCGGCCCACGTCTCCTCGGCCGTGAGGCCGAGCGGTGTGACCGTGCCGTATCCCGTGATGACCACGCGTCGCGTCATAATCGGTCCCGCGTCGGGGGAAGCCCCGCTAGTCTCTTCTATCGGTTCAGACGGACGACGGCGGCCGCTGTCTGTCCGCCGACCGTGTTGGTGCTCGCGAGCACCAGGTCGGAGGCCAGCGGCCGCGGCTCGCCACGCACCCAGTTCAGCGGTGCGTCGGTGGCCGGGTCGTCCAGGTTCAGGATCGGCGGCACCGTGCCGCCCGCCGCCGCCATCATGGCCGCCAGGTCCGACAGGCCGCTCGCGGCGCCCATGTTGCCCGTCACGCCGGTCAGGCACGTGACGGGCACCGTCTCGGCGGCCGGGCCGAGGGCCGCGGCCAGGCCGGCCGCTTCGCTCGCGTCCTGCATCGGCAGGCCCGACCCGTGGGCCAGCACGGCGCCCAGGTCGCCGGCCTCGACCCCGGCCGAGGCCAAGGCCCGCTCGACGGCCAGCCGCGTCGCGGTCCCGTCGGCGTCGCAGGCGTTCGTGCCGGCCGTGCAGCAGCCGGCGCCGACGCCGAGCAACTCGCCGTGAACGGTCGCCCCGCGAGCCTCGGCCTCGTCCATCGGCTCCAGGAGGAAGGCGGTCGCGCCCTCGGCGGCCACCATACCGTCGGCGGCGGCGTCGAAGGGGCGGCTCAGGGTCGCGGGGTCGCCGTCCCGGGCCGTCACGCGCCCGAGCAGGCACAGCCGCAGGAAATAGACCGGGTTGACGCGGCTCTCGGCCCCGCCGGCGATCATCCAGTCCGCGATGCCGCGCTCGATCTGCCGCGCCCCTTCGTCCAAGGCCAGCAGCCCGCCCGCGTCGCTGCACGTCAGGCTGTTGGTGGGCCCCTGGGCGTCCCAGAGCACGCCGGAATGGCAGGTGTGCATGTTCGGCAGGTACTTCAGCAGCCAGAGGGGGAACATCGCCGGGATGCCGCGCTTGCCCCACCGCTTCAGGTCGAAGGCGCCGCCGTCGCTGACGGTCGCCCCGACGGGCGGGGCCATGTCTTCGATGCTCGTCGGGATGAAGTTCGTCCCGAAGGTCATCCCGAAGCGCGTGTGGTCGATCGTCGGGAGAACCGGCTCGGTGGCCTTGAAGTCGCCGATCGGCAGGCCGCTCGAGAGGATCGCCTGGTTCACCGCCGCCACCGCCAACTGGATGTCCAGGGCCATGACCTTGGCGTTCTTCTTGACGTAGCGGCTCTGATCCTTGCGGATGTCGGCGGCCGGGTCGAACGCGGGGACCTGCCCGGCGACCTTCGAGGGATAGTCGGCCGGGTCGAAGCGCGTGATGGGTCCGACCGCGGAGCGGCCCTCGCGGGCCGCGTCGGCCAGCGCCGGCGCGCCGAGCCCCGCGGGGGTCAGCACGCCGAGGCCCGTGATGGCAATGCGACGGTTCACCCGGATCTCCCGGTCAGTCTTTCGGGGCGGCCGGTTCGGCGGCGGCCGCCGCGTCGGTCTTCGGCAGGTCCGTCAGCTGCCGCATCCGCAGCAGCCGGACGAAGTCGTCGTTGAACACGAAGTTCTTGTCGGCGAGCTCGACCGGCCCGCGGCTCTGGTCGAGGTGGGCGAACATCAGGTCGATCTCGGCCACAAGCGCGCCGCCCCGGGTGATGGTGCCTTCGATGGAGGCGCCCTCGGGGCGGATTTCGCCCCGCACGGCGGCCTCCAGGCGGATCTGGTCCCCCGGCCGCACCCGCGCGTGGAAGGCGGCTTTGCCGACCTTCGCCAGGATGACCTTCTCGCGGAAGTCGTAGAACTCGCCGACCAGCACGCCGCCCGTCTGGGCCATCCCCTCGATCATCAGGCTTGGGGGATGGATCGGGTAGCCGGGGAAGTGGTCGTGCAGGTGCTCCTCAGCCATCGAGACGTTCTTGACGGCGACGGCCCTGCGGCCGTGCTCGAAGGCGACAAACCGGTCAATCCATATCCACCGCATGGGCGTGCCGGGCTCCGGGTCTCCGATGGGCAGTCCGCCCGGGGCCGGGATGCGGCTACCGGCGGACCGGGCGGCGCGGGGTCGGTCGGATGGATCAGGCCGGGTCGGCGGCGCTGCCGCCCTCGCCGGACAGCTTCGCCTCGATGTAGCCCACGATCATCTCGACCGTGAACAGGTCGGCCATGTCCTGGACGTTGGGGTCCTTCCCGAACTCCGAGAGGTCCGCGTACGGCATCCGCTCGCGCACCTCCTCCATGCCCTTCTCGGTCAGCTTGCCGTCCTGAACGAACTCCTCGCTGTTCAGGATGTTGTCCGGGAACAGGTCCCCGCGCGGGATCTTGATCCCGAAAGCCTTCTCGAGACGGAACACGATGTCGAGGAAGTCGATGCTCTCGGCCCCCAGGTCGGCCTGGATGCGGGCCTCCGGGGTCACCTCGTCCTCGTCGACGCCGAGGGCATCCACCAGCGCCTCGCGGACCTTCTCCATGATCTCGTCGCGGCTCATCGCCATGGCATATCACCTCCCAGAGTCCTGTCCCCGCCGCGGGCGCGGGGGCGCGGCTGTCAGGCCGAGGTCGCCCCGCCGGCCTCGACCGCCCGTGGCCCGCCGATCAGTTCAAACCGGTCCCGCAGGTGCGCCCGGAGGGCCGCGTCGAGGTCCCCGAGCCCCGGGTCCTCCTCCGCCACCGTCCGATGCTCCAGCGTCAGGCGCGCCTGCACGCACGTCTGGCCGTCCGAGCGGCCGACCGCCGTCATCTTGCTCTCGGCCTCGCCGATCGCCTTGGCCTCCACCTCGCACACGAGCTGGCCCCCCGGTCTCAGGAAATTGCCGTACCGGACGTTCCGGGCCTCCTTCAGCAGCACCAGCGGCCGCGCAAACCCGCTGGCCTCGTGCACCAGCCACGCCGCCGACTGTACCAGCGCCTCCAGCATCATGACGCCGGGCAGCACGGGGTACGCCGGAAAGTGGTCCGCCAGGTACTCCTCCGCCAGCGTCAGGTTCTTGACGGTGACGATGCGGCGGCCGGGGTCCAGCTCCAGTACGCGATCCACGAGATAGAACTTCATGGCACGCTGCGCGGCCTCATTCTAGCCCGGGTCGGCGGCGGCATGCAACCGTTTCCGCCTGCCGCGCCGCGGGCAACGTCCCTCTCACCGGCCCTGTGTCGCCGCGGGGCACGACCGCGCCGGCCGCTCTCCCCGGGCCCTCCAAAGGCCGCGAACGATAGCAGAACCCCTCGGACCGGGCAAGGCAAAAACGGCCTACGTCACCAAGCGGTTCAGCGCCTCGATGCCGCGCTGGAGCGTCTCGACGCGCGTCGCGAACGAGATGCGGAAATGCGTGTCCCGCTCGCTGAACACGCCGCCCGGAATGACGAGCACGCCCGCGCCGATGGCCTGCTCGACGAACGGCGTTCCCTTGCCGCCGGGCGCCTCGGGGAAGATGTAGAACGCCCCGCCGGGCTTCTCCACGTTGAACCGGTCCGCGAGGCCCTCGTAGATGACATCGCGCCGCCGGCGGTACTCCTCGACGACCGGGGTCGGGTTCGTCTCCAGGGCCTGGACGGCGGCCGTCTGGAACGGCGCCGGGGCGCAGACGAACGTGTACTGCTGCAGCGTCGTCATGGCCCCGATGACCTCGGCCGGCCCGGCCGCATAGCCCAGCCGCCACCCCGTCATCGCGTAGGTCTTCGAGAAGCCGCGCAGCAGGATGACGCGGTCGTAGAGCGGCCACGCGCTGGGGCACGGGCCGTCGTAGGTGAACAGGTTGTAGATCTCGTCGGAGAGGACGACCAGGTTGTGGCGGCGGGCCACGTCGATGGCCGCGGCCAGGTCCTCGGCGCCCATCACCGCCCCCGTCGGGTTGGTCGGGCTGTTGAGAACCAGCATCCGCGTCTTCTCCGTGACGGCCGCCTCCAGCCGGTCGGCCCGCACGCGGAAGTCCGGGTAGGTGTCGACGAAGACGGGCGTGGCGCCGACGAGGTTCACCAGGTGCTTGTACATGACGAAGTACGGGTCGGGGACGAGCACCTCGTCGCCCTCGTCCAGCGTGGCCAGAAGCGCGAGCAGGATGCCGCCCGAGACGCCGCTCGTGATGAGTAGCGGCGCGTCGAAGGTGCCGAACTCGCGGGCCAAATCCGCCCGGACGGCGTCGCGCAGCCCGGCGTCGCCCTGGGTGACGGTGTAGCGGTTGACGCCGGCCTCGATGGCCTCGATGGCGGCGGCCTTGCAGGCGTCCGGCACGTCGAAGTCCGGCTGGCCGATGCTCAGGTTGATCGGGTTCTCCAGCTTGGCCGCCAGGTCGAAGACCTTGCGGATGCCGGAGGCGTCGATGCGCCCGGCGCGCCGGGAGGTGAGGAGGCGGTCCTGGGCCATGGCGGCGCTCCTTTCAGTCGGCCGGCGACGTGGGGACAGGCCGGATACCACGCCGCCCCCGGGCCGGACGGGAAACCCCGCCGGGCGGGGGCGGTGATGCGTCCACGCTGGGCCGCTAGTCGGTTGCTTTGGCCTGGGTCGCTTCGGGGGCCTTCTCCGCGGCCCCGTCCTCGGCGCCCGGCTTCTCGACGGCCTTCTTCCGCGTCACCACCTTGCGGTTGGCCACCTTCGGCAGACCGAAGACGTCCTGCTCCTCGTCCCACTTCTCCTCGTCCTGGAGGCGGGCGACCCGCTCGGCCCGCGACAGCACGTTGCGGTGGCGCGTCAATTCGCCGTGGCTCTTCAGGCTCTTGTCCATCGTCATCGTACGGCTCCTCGGCTTCGTTCGGTTCCTACCTGACCGGGACGACGTACGGGTCGGTCCGGGCGGACCACCCCGTCGCCTCCTCGAACGCCTGCTGGGCGGCCAGGATGTCTCGCAGCAGCGCCTTGGCCTCCGGGCTGTCCGTACCCGGCACCCGGCGCTGGCTGTACAGAATGTAGTAACCGCCCCGGGGGACCATCTCGGTCTCGACGCCCCGGGCGGCCAGCACCTCGCGCAGCTTGTCAATGTACTCGGACCGCGCGACCTCGAGCGACGCGATCCGCACCCGCCAGCCGGGCGCGGTGTCGTCCGTTGGTGCCTCGCCGGCCGGTTCCGTCTCGGCCTCGCCGCCCCCCGCCGGCCAGCCGTCTCCGGCCTGGTCCTCGCCGGCGGTGGCCGGGTTCCCATCGCCCGTCAGGTCCGGGGTGACGCCTTCGCCGCGGACGTCGTCCCAGGTCGGCCGCTCCTCGACGTTCGGCAGCGCCTCGGGCGCCGCCCCCGGTTGCCGCGGGCTGGTCCACCGGCCGACCAGGTAGCTCAGGATGCAGAGCCACACGACCGCCAGCACCGCCAGACCGATGGCGAAGTAGCTGAGGCCCACCCGCCCGTGCGTGAACGGCGTCTGAAGCGGTACGCCGGTCAGCCGGTCGCCGGGGGCGCCGGCCGCCGCGCTCCCGCGCGTGGGCTTGTCCTTCTCCGGCCCGGCGTCGCCGCGGCGGACGAGGGGCTTCGGCTGCCCTTCGGCCTCGGCCTGCTGCCGACGCTCCCGGGCCAACACCTCGAACAGCGCCCGCTGCTGCTTGTTCTTGGCCACGGCCACACTCCTGGCGGCGTCGGTGCCGGGCAATCGCGGTGAGTATAGAGGCGGGCCGCGCCGGCCGTCAAGGGCGCATATGTCGCCCCGGGCCGGGCTCCGGCCGGTCCGGGGGCGCAGCACCGCGGTTTTTGGCTGGCCCGCGCGCTTCCGGCGCGGTCCAATGCGGTGACGCGAACCCCCCGGCCGGAGACGCCCATGCCCGCCCGATTGCCGCTGGTTCTTCTCCTCTTCGCGGCGTGTGCGGCCACGACCGCGGCCTCGCCTGAGGCCCGGCCCGTGCCGCCCGGCGGCACCCCGCTCATCGAAGGCAACCCGCTCGAGACGGCCCGCTTTGGCGGCGGCGAGTGCGGCACGATGGAGGCCCAGGACGTCTTCCGCGGGCCGGTGGAGAAGGCCGCCCGCGTCGCCGTCACCGCGCGGCCGGAGACCCCCTGGCACGTCGCCCTCCGCTGGCCCACGGCCGCGCCCCTCCAGAAGGGCGACGCCCTCCTCGTCACGTTCTGGATGCGGACGCGGTCGTCGGAGGCCTCGAGCCGGCGCGGCACGGTCTTTGCGGTTCTCGAGAAGGCCGGCCCGCCGCACACGAAGTCGCTCCACGTCCGGGCCCGGACGGACCGAGGCCAGTGGGAGCAGTTCTTCTTCCCCGCGACCGTCGGCGCCGACTATGCCCCCGGGGAGGCCCAGGTCGGCCTCTTCTTCGGCGCCCAGGTGCAGGAGATCGAGATCGGCGGCCTTCAGGTCCTCACCTACGGGACCGGCGTCAAGGCGGCGGACCTGCCCCGCACGCCCGTCACCTACGACGGCCGCGCCCCGGATGCCACGTGGCGCGACAAGGCCTGGAAACGCATTCGCCGCAACCGCATGGGCCGCCTCCGGGTCACTGTCCGCCGGCGCGACGGCCAGGGCGTGCCGCGCACCACCGTCAAGGTCCGCCTGAAGCGGCATGCCTTCGGCTTCGGGTCGGCCGTGACGGCCCACCTGCTGACCGGCACCGACGCCGACGCCCGCCGGTACCAGCAGATTGTCAAAGACCACTTCAACAAGGTGGTCCTGGAGAACGACCTGAAGTGGGGCCCCTGGGAGATCGGCAAGACCGGCGAGCACCCGCGCTTCGACACCACGCAGACGATGCGGGCGCTGGCGTGGCTTGCGCGGCAGGGCATTGAGTGTCGCGGCCACTGGTTCGGCCACGGCCACGCCAAGCGCCACCTCCGCTACGAGGCGCTCAAGGACGACCCCCAGGCCTTCCGCCAGGCCTGGTTCGACCACCTCCAGGACGAGTTGCCGCAGATCGCGCGCCACGTCTCGGAGATCGACATCATCAACCACCTGGCGGGGTGGCCCCCGCACACGCACGAGGTGGCCGGCGGGCCGGAAATCTACGTCGCGTTCATGAAGCTCGGCCGCGCCCTTTGTCCGGGCGTCGAGCTCTACGTCAACGAGGGCCACGTCCTGGCGGGCGGCGGGCGCATCGAGCCCTACGCGAAGTGGATTACGTACCTCCGCGACCAGGAGGTCGGCCCGGACGGGATCGGCTTCATGGGCCACTTCACGGAGACCTCGCTGACGCCGCCGGGGGAACTCTACGACGTGCTCGACCGCTTCGCCCCGATGGCGGCGCACCTGCAGGTGACGGAGCTCGACGTCGATACGACCGACGAGTCCCTCCAGGCCGATTACCTCCGCGACGTCCTGCTGACGTGCTACAGCCACCCGGCCGTCGAGGGCGTCGTCCTGTGGGGGTTCTGGGAAGGGCGGCACTGGCGGCCCGATGCGGCGCTCTATCGGAAGGACTGGGCCGAGAAGCCGGCCGCCCGGGCGTGGGTGGACCTCGTCAAGCGGAAGTTCTGGACCGAGGAGGCCGGGGCGACCGATTCGGCCGGCAACTTCGACCTGCACGGGTACGCCGGCGAGTACGAGGTCGAGATTCTCTTCGCCGGGCGGAAGATCGTCCGCGAGGTGGCCCTGACGCCAGAGGACGCGGAGCTGGAGATTACCGTACGCTAGGGCCGACGCGGCGCGGCGCCGGCCGCGTCAGAGACCGGGAGGGACAGGGAGTGCTCCGTATGAAGCCACTGGCGGTCCTGGCGGCACTCGCGGCGGCGCTCGGGCCGCTTGCGCCGGCGCAGGCGGCGCCGGTGGAGCAGGGCGGCGAGACCGAACGCCCCGAGCCGACGAAGGAGGCGCGCGAGGCCGGAACCGAGGCCGCCGGCAGCGAGGCCGATGCCATCGAGCCGCCGCCCCCGACGGGCGTCATCAAGGGCTGCCTGACGCCGCCTGACCGCGTCCGCGAGGCCTGGCTCGTCGAGCGGCTGGCCGACCGCCGCATCCCCGTCGCCGTCGACCCGAAGACCGGGGCGTTCCGCGTCGAAGGCCTCCGCCTCGGCCTCTACGACCTGTGCATCCGCACCCCCTGGGGCCTCGTCCAGGGCCTCGACATGACGCCACGCATCTCCCCGTACGACGCCCTCATCCCGCCCGAATACCGGACGCCCGACCTCGGTCTGCAGGTCGGAGGCGAGCCCACCGAGGAGGACCTCGCGTACATCCGGCGGCGTATCCACGAGGTGCGGCGGCACGAGAACAGGGTCCGCGACCTGATGCTGCGCGGCACGGCGGACAGGGTCGTCGTGCTGGTGGAGTTGATGCTCGACCGGGGCTTCGCCGGCCGCAAGGGCGACGAGATCGTCTGGCGCATGGAGCAGTGGTACTACGAGAAGAAGTACGACAGCTGGGCCCGGTTCCGGACGCGGGTCCTGGCGCGGCAGCGCGTCTCGAAGCAGGTCTGGGAGCAGTGGGGCTGGCAGTTCGAGCCCGCCCTCGGGGGCTTGGAGATCGCCGACGAGACGACCGAGCCCGTTGTCGTCGAGTATGCCGTGCCCGAGCGGCCCGAACCCGCGAAGGGTCTCGCCGGCACGAAGATGCCCCCGGTCAAGTGATGCGGTTCACGTCCGCTTGCCGCGGCCGCGCGGTTTGGCCGGCTTGTCCCTGACCAGCCGCCGCAGCGCCCGAAGGTTCACGGGGTCCATCGCCCGGCCTTCTTCGTCTTCCTTGGGCGTTTCCAGGATGAAAGGCATCCGGGCCAGGGCCGGGTGATTGACCAGGGCCCGGAACCCTTTCGTACCGATGCGGCCCTTGCCGATGGCCGCGTGCCGGTCCAGGTGGCTGCCCCGGCGCCCCGTCGCGTCGTTCGCGTGGAGGACCGCCACGCGCCCGAGGGCCACCGTCGCCTCGACCTCGGCCAGTGTCGCCTCGACCGCCTCCGGCGTCCGCAGGTCGTAGCCCGCGGCAAAGAGGTGGCAGGTGTCCAGGCAGACGCCCAGCCGTTCCGCCTCCGCGGGGACCTCCACCAGGTGCTGCACCTCCTCCAGCCTCCCGCCCAGCATCGCGCCCGCGCCGGCCGTGCCCTCGACGAGGATGCGGCAGCCGTGGTCCGGCCGCTCGGGGTGCAGCCAATCGAGGGCCGCGACGACTCGCGCGAGGCCCGCCTCCACGCCCGCGCCCTTGTGCGATCCGGGGTGCAGCACCAGGCCCGCGAGGCCCAGCCGCTCTGCCCGGTCCCACTCCTCGAGCAGGGTGTCGCGCGACCGTGTCCACAAGGCCTCGTCCGGACTGGCCACGTTCACCAAGTACGAGACGTGTCCGACGAGCGGCGCGAGGCCGGCCTCGGCGGCGGCATCCCTGAACGCGGCCACGTCCCCGTCGGTGAGCGGCGCAGCGCGCCACTGGCTCGGCGACTTGACGAAGAGCTGCAGGCACTCGCAGCCCGCCTCGACCGCGAGCTCGACCGCCTTGACCGGGCCGCCGGCGATCGATTGGTGGGCACCGAAGCGGGGCATGGCCTTCCCGTCTAGCGCGGATCGACGAAGACGGCGGCGCGACGGTCGGCCGCAAGGACGGTGTCACGCACCCGGGCGACGTCCTCTGCCGTCACGGCATCCAGGGCCGCCCGCAGCGCCTCGGGCTCGAGGCCCAGCTGGTGCCGCCGCCCCAGGCCGAGGGCCACGCCGTACGCGTTCTGCACCACGTCCCGGTCCGGCACGTCCATCGTCCCGAGCATCCAGAACGCGACGCGGGCCCGGCGCTTGTCCGTGTCCTCAAGCGGCGCCGCCAGCGCCTCGTCCAGGAAGCCCTGGAGCTCGGCGAAGGCCGCGTCGGCGCCCGCCTCCGTCTCGGTGCAGAGGGCGAATAGGGCCGGGTCGTCCAGCGGGGCATAGCGGACCGTGCCCGGCGGCGCCCCGCGCGACGCCCGAACGGCCATGGCCTGGTACAGTCGCCCGACGAGCACGAGGAAGGCCGCGTAGTCCGCGTCGCCGGGCTCCGGTGCCTTCCACGCGATGCACGCCGCCGGCCGCACCGCCGCTTGGGCGGGTTCCACCTTCACCGCCTCCGTGGCGGGGACGCGCGGCGACGGCGGCTCGGCGGGCGTGGGGGCCGGTTCGCCCTTGGGCAGCGTGTGGAAGTAGTAGTGGACGCGCCCGCGCACGCGCGCCGGGTCGATGGCCCCGGCCAGGACGAGCGTCGCGTTGTTCGCCCGGTAGGTTGCCGCCCACCGTTGCTGAAGCATCTCGGGTGTCAGGGCCTCGACGTCCTCGACCACGCCGCCCCGCCGCCCCCCGCGCGGGGAAGGAAGCACCCGCTCTCGCGCCAGGTTCGCGGCGGCCAGCATCGGGATGCCCCCGTACATGTTCCTGAGTTCCGCGACGACGCGAGGCACCTCGCGGTCGAGGTCCTCCCGGGTGATCCGCAGGTCGCCGAGGCGTGCGGCCGCGTCGCGCAGCTCCGCCTCCAGCCGGTCGGGCGGGAAGACCGCCGCCACCACCGTGTACCGGTTGCCCGTCTGCGCGTTCCAGCCGTCCGGGTAGCGCCGGACGTAGTCGTCCATGGTGCGGCGCGGCGTCGGGCCGCCTTGGGCGGTCACGTAGCAGTGCTCGATGAGATGCGCCAGGCCGCTCTGCCCTTCGGGGTCGGCGTGGCCGCCCACGTCATGCAACACCACCAGGGCGATCGTGTCGCAGCCGGCGATCGGGCGGAGCAGGACGTCCAGGCCGTTTTCGAGCTCGTACGACAGGGCGTCGCCCGCGCCGCCGGGGCCGCATCCGACCACGACAACCAAGGCGGTCAGCGCCACCGCGGGCAAGGGAAGCATCTTCACGAGCGGACGCATAGCGGGGGTCTCCGGGCTCACGTCCGCTTTCATCGGCCGGCCGGGTGCGGCGCCATGAGCCGGGGAAGGGGAAGGGGGGCTACTCCGCCGGCGTATCGGGCGGCACCTCCGGCTCGAGCGCCTCTTGCCGGAACGCCTCCGCCCGCTCCAGCAGCGCCGCCTCGTCCGCCGGTTCCGCCGGCACCATCTCGAACCGGAACACGTGTCCGTCGTGGTGGACCCCCGGCACCACCGTCTCGAACGCCAGGTCCAGCGGAATCCACTGGAACCACGGGGCGTTGACGTCCGCCTCGGCGTCCAGCGGGGCGTACCCGGGATGCTCCAGCCGCACGTCGTACGTCCCGTACCACGTGAAAGGGACCGTGACGGGGGTGCGGCCGACCTCGTTGTCGTTCAGCCAGAACCGGGCGCCCGACGGCTCCGACTCGACCGTCAGGTCCCGCTGCACCTGGCCATAGCACCCGGCCAGCAGGGCCGCCACCACCGGCACCAGCACGCGAACGTGACGCATGGTCAGGACCTCGCTTGCTCGCGGACCTCGCGGACGTCGGCGGTCATGCGGTCGGTGTCGACCAGGGCCGCCGTGCACCGGCCGGTCGTCCAGCCGCAGCACTCCCCGGGGTTCAGGATGAGCCGGCCTTCGGTGTGCTCGACCTTCGGCTCGTGGGTGTGGCCGTAGACGATGATGTCGGCGGCCTCGCGGTCCTCGTGCGAGAGGCGCTCCCAGATGTGGATGAGGGCGACCTTGCGGCCGTCGAGTTCGAGGTGGAGGGGGCCGTCGGCGAGGTCGGGCAGGAGCTTCATGAGCCCCGCGCGCTCGCCGTCGCAGTTGCCGAAGACGGCGTGGACGGGCGTGCGGGTCTGGAGAATGCGTTTCAGGGCGAAGGGGGCGCAGAAGTCGCCCGCGTGGAGGATGGCCTCGACGCCCTCGGCCTCGAAGAGGTGCATCGCCGCCGAGATGGCCTGGAGGTTGTCGTGCGAGTCGGAGACAACACCGAGCTTCATCAGGGAACCCCCTTCAAGGCGCCGGAGTATAAGGAGCGCCGCGCCCGAGTGTCAAGCAAAACGGGTACCGGCGCCCGGGGCCCGGTCGCCAGCCGCAAGCGGCCGCCCAGCCGTCGCGCCGAAAAGGGGTGCACACCGGCCGCCGTTTGGTATGCTGATGGCGCCGGCGCCGGGCCAATCGCCCGAATAGCCCGGCCGGCCCGGGCGTACAGGGCCTCGGGTGAGACGATCGGCCTTCACGGGACGCGCATGGACGCCAGTACGGAAACCGCCCTGATCCAGCGATGCCAGGCCGGCGAGAAGGACGCCTTTGGCGCCATCGTCAAGGCCTACGCCGGCCGCGCGTCCGGCGCGGCCTACATGCTCCTCGGGTGCCGCGACGAGGCCCTCGACGCCTCGCAGGAGGCGTTCGTCAAGGCGTGGCGGGCGATCAAGCGGTTCAACCGCCGCTCGCGGTTCTATCCCTGGTACGCCCGCATCCTCCGCAACGTCTGCATCAGCCGCCTCCGTCGCCGCAAGAAGACCGCCGCCCTCACCGACGGGCACGCGGCCCCGGGGGCCGACCACGATCCCGTGGTGACCGCCGAGCGGAAGGAGCGGGCCGACCTCCTCAAGGCCGCCCTGCTGCGCCTGCCGCTCCACCACCGCGAGATTCTCGTCATGAATCATTTTCAGGACCTCAAGTACCGCGAGATCGCCGAAGCGCTCGACATCCCCATCGGGACGGTCATGAGCCGCCTTCACAATGCCCGCCGGGCGCTCCGCGAGGAATTGGGTGAGTTGACATGAACTGCGACGCGTGCAGGGTGCTCATCAGCGGCCGCCTCGACGGCGAGCTGACGCCCGACCAGCAGCGCGACCTGGAGGCCCACCTCGCCTCCTGCGATGCCTGCCGACGCGAACTGGACGAAATGGCCCGCCTCAAGGAGGACTTGGCCATGATGCGGTTCACCGAACCTGGAGACGACGAGCTCCGGCGCTACTGGGCCCGCGTCTACAACCGGCTGGAGCGCGGCCTGGGGTGGGTTCTGGCCTCCCTCGGGGCCATCCTGCTGCTCTCCTATGGCGGCGTGAAGCTCGTGGAACACGTCGTCAGCAATCCCGCCGTCTCCTTCGTCCTGCGGACCGGCGTCGTCTTGCTGATCGTCGGCCTGGTCGTGCTGTTCGTCAGCATTTTGCGCGAACGCCTGACCGTCCGGTGCGTCGACCGGTATGCCAAGGAGATCGACCGATGATCGTGACCACCCTCGATGCCGTTCCCGGCCGCAACGTCGTCCGGGTGCTGGGGCTGGTGCGGGGCAACACCGTGCGGTGCCGCCACATGGGCCAGGACATCAAGGCCGCCTTCCGCAACCTGGTGGGCGGGGAAGTCCTCGAATATACGAAGCTGATGGCCGAGTCCCGCGAGCAGTCGATCGACCGTATGGTCGCCCAGGCCCGCGAACTCGAAGCCGACGCCGTCGTGGCCGTCCGCTTCACGACGAGCCAGATCATGGGCATGGCCGCCGAAATCCTCGTCTACGGAACGGCGGTGAAACTGGACTGAAGGGCGGCCGGCGCCTGGCGCCTCGGGGCGGGGCGCGGGCACAGCCGCTGAGCGCGGGCCCCTCGCGGGGCCGCGCGGAGACCTTACACTAGGAGACTGTCATGACACGCCGCACGCTAAAACATTGTTCTCTCATGCTGAGTCTGACCCTGTGGCTGCTCGTGGCCGGTTGCGGAGGCGAGCAGCCGCAACCGCCGGCCCCCGGAACCGACCAGGAAACCGGCGGCGGGGGCAGGGGGGCGCCCGCCGAGCCGGCCGAGGCGCCCCAAGCCGAACCGGAACCGACCGACGCCGCGCCCGCGCCCACCCGGACGGTGGCCTCCGACGCCGGCCTGATGGCGGCCCTTGCCGAGGCGCCGGCCGACGCGGCCCTGGTCATGGTGGCCCGGAGTCCCGAGGCCGTGCGTGACGCCGCCCAGGCCCTTCTGGGCGACGTGGAGGAAGTGCCGCCGATGGCCTTCGCCGACCACCACATGCCCGAGGGCCTGGTCGATGGCGCCGGTCCCGCGGCCGTCGTCATCATGGCGGCGGCCGGCGAACTGGCCCCCGTCGAACTCTACGCGATGGCCGACGGCGCGGCGATGCCCGGCGAGGAGGTCGAGCCGGGCCTCTACAAGGTCGAGCGGCCCGCGCCGGAGGCGCCCGAGGGGGCGCCCGAGGGCTTTGAGATGCCGCAGCCCCCGCCGATGTACCTCAAGGCGGTCGGCGGCATGCTGGCCACGTGCAACGCGCTGGCGGGCCTCAAGGCGATGGGCGCCGCCGGACCGCGCCTCGCCCTCACCGGCGCCGACGCCGAGGCCATCGACGCCCATCTCGTCTGGGGCCGCGTCAACCCCGAGGCCCTCAGGGGCCCGGCCCGCGACATGATCGAGCAGATGCAGAAGCAGATGGCCCAGATGGGCCAGGGCAGTCCCGCGGCCCTCGGCTTCTTCGACTGGTACCTGGCCCTGCTGGACCAGTTCGGCGTGTCCACCTTCCACGCCGACATGGGCGACGAGGGCGTGCGCGCCCGGATGCGGTTCGGCCTGAAGCCCGGCTCGGCGCTGATGGCCGTCGCGAAGGCCGCCAAGCCCTGGACCGAGTCGAAGGCCATGCTGTCGGCCGACCCGTCCTTCCTTTTTGCCGGCTGGGCGGCCATCGACTGGAAGGCCGCCATGCCGGCCATGAAGGAGTTGTACGGTCCCCTGATGGACCAGATCGCCAAGCAGGCCGAAGGCGAGGACGCCGAGAAGCAGGTCGACAGGCTGTGGGAGTTGGCCTCCGGCTACGCCGACGTCGGCGGCCCGGGCTTCGCCATCGCCTATGCCATGCAGCCCGGTGAGGGCGGCCTGCGCCTGACCGAAGTCTTCGATCTGGCCGACCCGAAGGGGTACGAGGCGCTCGGCGACAAGATGATGGCCGAGCTCGGGCCGTTCATGAAGTGGTACTCGAAGCTCATCAGCCAGATGCCCGGCACGTCCGGTCTGGAGCTCGGCTGGGAGTACAAGGCCGATGCCGAAGAGGTGGCCGGGGTGACCCTCGACGTCGGGCGCATCACCTTCGACGTCAATCTGCCCGACGACGCGCCGCCCGAGCAGAAGGCCATGGCCATGGAGGCCAAGAAGGCCATCGACGCCATCTACGGCCCGAACGGGTTGGCCTTCTGGACCGGCGTTGCCGGCGAGACGGGTGTTGTGGTCATGGGAGCGCCTGCCTACATCGAGCAGGCTATCGAGGCCGCCCGGGGCGACGCCCCGCCGCTCCGCGACGTGGCGGCCGTCAAGACCGCCATTCGGGACGTGCCGGACGATGCCGTCGGCGTCGGCCTCCTCTCCATCCCGACGGCGGCCTACATGGGCGTCTCGATGATGGACCACATGATGACCCAGCAGTTGCCGCCCGCCATTAAGGACAAGCTCAGCGAGGCCCCGCCGCTCCCCTCCAAGCCCGTGCCCCAGACTTACACGCTGCTGTTCGAGCGCTTTGACGGCAAAGGGGTGGACCTGGACGTGGTCATCCCGGCCGACGAGATTCGCCAGGCCGTGACCGTTGGCAAGAGCGTGGCCGCCCGCACACAGTGGATCATGATGCAGATGATGCAGGGCATGGGCGGCATGATGGGCGGCCCGGGCATGGGCGGCCCGGAAGGCGGCGAGGGCGCGCCTATGATGGAAGAGCTGGTGCAAGCGCCGCCCGCGCAGCCGGCAGAGTAAGCCCGTCCATGCGCCCCTTCGGGGCGCGGACGATGCGAACATGCGGGCCCCGCGGGGCCCAGACGCGCGGGTCGGTCGGGCCGACGAGCGCCACCACAGGCGTCCGCCGCCCGCCCGGCCCGCGCACCGCCGCCGCCAGGTGCGTCAGGCCCGAGTCGTTGCCCACGTAAAGCATCGCCGCCGCCAGCGCTTGCGCCACCTCCGGCAGCGGCGCCTCGGCCAGAACGGCGTCGCCCTCGGCCGCGGGCGGCACGAGGCCGCGCTCCAGTTCCGCCGGGCCGACCAGCCAAAGCACCCGCAGGCCGCGCGCCACGCGAAGCGTATGCGCCAGTTCAGCGAACCGCTCGCGCGGCCAGTTCTTGCGCGGGCTGCCGCTGCCCGGATGGATCGCGACGAAGGGTCCGTCGACCGGCGCGGCCGGCGCCGCCACCGGCACGACCGGCTCGGGCGCCACCGGCGCGAGCGGCAGCGCCCGCCCGGCCGCCTCCAGCAGCCACGTTGCCGCGCTCTCCGTCCAGTCCTCCGGCGGCATCGGGTCCACCGTCACCACCTCGGCCGCCAGAGCCTCGGCCAACCGCCCGCCGGAGAGCAGGTCCACCACCAGGTCCGCCGACGCGAGCGGCTCCGGCGGCGCGCCGGGCGGCGGCTCTCCGGCGGACCACCGCCAGAGGCCGTCCGTCTCGAGGTCCGCGACCGCCTCGGCCAGGCCCGCATACCGCACGAGCGTCGCGCGCTGCGGCTGAGCGAGCCACGTGAGGCGGGCCCCCGGCCACGTCGCCCGCAGCGCCCCCGCCAGCGGCAGGGCCAGCACGGTGTCGCCGACCGCGCCCATGTGCACGACCACGATGTGCCGCGGCGCCCTCACGGCAGCGACCGCGCGATCCAGCCGCCGCCCAGCACGCGGTCGCCGCGGTAGAAGACGGCCGCCTGCCCCGGCGTGACGGCGTCGATGGGCGCGTCGAACCGGGCGGTGGCGCGGCCGCCCTCGCCTCGCTCCAGCCATGTGGCCGCCGGCGGGTGGCCGTAGCGAACCTGGACCTCGGCGCGGATCGGCTCGGCCGGCACGGTCTCGTGCCAGACGCACTCCTCGACCTCCAGCCCCCGCGCCCGCAGGGCCTCGCGCGGGCCGATGACCACGGCCGCGTCCTCCGGCCGGATGGCGACGACGTAGCGCGGCTCGCCGACCGCGACGCCCAGGCCGCGCCGCTGGCCGATCGTGAAGTGGACGATGCCCTCGTGGCGCCCGAGCTCGTGACCGTCGAGGTCAAGAATCGGCCCCGGCCGCGCGAGGTCCGGCCGCCGTGCGGCAATCAGCTGCCCGAGTCCGCCCTGGGCGAAGCAGACGTCCAGGCTCTCCGGCCGGTCGTGGGCGGGGAGACCCAGTTTTTTGGCGGCGCGGCGGACCCGGGCCTTGGTCATCTCGCCGAGGGGCAGGCGAATCCGCTCCAGCCGCGCGGGCGGCACCATGAAGACGAAGTACGACTGGTCCTTCGTCCGGTCAAGGCCCCGCCTGAGCCGCCGCCGGCCGGCGGTCCACTCGACGCGGGCATAGTGGCCGGTCGCCAGGGCGCCCGCCCCCAGGCGTGCGGCCGCGTCCAGAAGCCGCCCGAACTTCAGGTCGCGGTTGCAGACGACGCACGGGTTCGGTGTCCGGCCGCGCCCGTACTCGTCGCAGACATGGTCGATCAGCCGGTCGAAGTCGGCGGAGGCGTCCTGGACCTCCAGGGGGATGCCGAGGGCGTCGGCCACGCCGGCCGCCTGGGCGGCTTCGTCCTCGACGCAGCACGTGGGGGTGCCCTCGGGCGCTTCCCGCGGCGCCAGGCCCGACCGCATGAAGAGCCCGACGACGCGGTGCCCGGCGTCCTGGAGCAGGGCGGCCGCGACGGCGCTATCGACCCCGCCCGAGAGGGCCACCGCGATGGTCTCGCCGCTCATACGTCCACTATAGCCGCCCGGGCCGCGCCGCGCAAAGCCTCAGACCGTCTCGACCAGGGCCACGGCCCACGGCCGCAGTTCCAGGTCGAGCGCCAGCCGCCCGTCCTCGCCCGTCCGCGCCATCACGAGCCCCGGCTGCGAGGTCTCCTCGATCAGGAGATCGCCGAGGAGGAGCTGGGCGACCGGACCGTGCCCTGCCAGTACTTCACCCGGTCTCCCTTGCAACGGTGTATCTTGGAATTCCTCGGGTTCGAGCGCACTGCCATCATGCTGCGCAAGTACAAGGACGAGATGCACGAGTTCCTCGCGTTCCTCGACGAGTACGCCGATCGCGTTTTC